>JAYPSS010000001.1:0-31034 GCA_038133115.1 Flavobacteriaceae bacterium
TAAATCGGCTTTTTTAGCAATTTCTCGAACTTCTGACTTTTGAAGATGACCGATCGGAAACATGGCTTTCGCCAGCTGATCCTGACTTAACTGGCAAAGAAAATACGACTGATCTTTTGAGGGGTCTTCCCCTTTTAAAAGCTGGTAAATCTCCTTACCGCCCCGATCAACCACTCCTTTTTGGCAGTAATGGCCGGTAGCCACGTAGTCAGCCCCAAGAGATAAGGCAATCGTCAGAAATACATCGAATTTTATTTCTCGATTACACAGTACATCGGGATTGGGAGTTCTACCCGCCTTATACTCAGAGAACATATAATCAACAATGCGCTTGCGATAGATATCACTGAGATCCACCGTTTGAAAAGGGATGCCTAACTTATCGGCGACAATCAAAGCATCATTACTATCTTCTAACCAAGGACACTCATCAGAAATCGTTACAGAATCGTCGTGCCAATTCTTCATGAATAGGCCGATTACTTGATAGCCCTGCTCTTTGAGTAAATAGGCAGTTACGCTTGAATCTACACCACCAGAAAGCCCAACAACTACCTTGGTCTGATTAATTGGCTTAGCTGCCATTCAAAAGGAACCTATTTTAATTTCTTTTGTTGCTCTGCCTGCTCCATCATCTCGCGCATTCGTCGCTGAAACTTACTCTCCTTCGCTGGTTTCTGCTTATTGGCTTGAACCTGGAGATGAATTCGATTCTCATCGATAATGTAATTCTTGATCACGAGCATGATAACAATGGTTAACAAGTTCGAAATGAAGTAATACAAACTTAGACCCGAAGCATAGTTGTTAAAGAAAAACAACATCATCACTGGTGATAAATACATGATGAATTTCATGTTTGGCATGCCTGGTTGCTGCTGCATTTGCATCGTTTGACCGGTAGTCATTTGCATGTAAAAGAAAATCGCAACGGAGGCTAAGATTGGAAATAAACTGATATGATCGCCATAGAACGGAATCGTAAACGGAAGATCAACTATAGTATCGTACGAAGACAGGTCTTCTACCCATAAGAAAGATTTCTGTCTAAGTATAAATGAGGTCGGGAAGAAACTAAACAACGCATAGAAAATGGGGAGCTGCAATAAGGCAGGTACACATCCACTCATTGGATTTACTCCAGCCAAATTGTAAAGCTTCATCGTCTCCTGCTGCTTCTTCATTGCATTGTTGGCAAACTTCTCATTAATCTCCTTCACTTCGGGTTGAATAACCTTCATTTTAGCCTGTGATACGTAACTCTTATAGGTAACTGGAGATAACGCGATTCGAACAACGAAAGTCATCACGATAATCGCAATACCGAAGGGCATAAATCCGGCTAAGAAATTGAAAAATGGATTAAAAATGTACCTATTGATGGTTCCAAAAATTCCCCATCCGAAAGGAATCGATTCAATCAGTTCGTACTCGCTGTAGTTAGCAAAGGTCTTTGAATCTGTAGGGCCAAAATAAAAATACATCGATTCAGTCGCCCCGCGAGAAAGACTTTCTAGCTCAACCGATGCTTGATATCTCTTGGTATGCGAAGCCGTTTTAGACTCCTCTTCTACTAAGTTTTCAGAAACTAATTCAGCTTTGGAAAATTTTGATTTACTACCGAGTATTGCGCTAAAGAAGTGGTGTCTAAACGAAATCCAGCTTAAATCACTTTCTTCTTCCTCATCTAACTCAGAGGTTGCACTTAGTTTCTTAATCGAGCCATCTCCTAAACGATAAGTCAATCTCGTATAACGATTCTCATATTGAATACTTTGATCGTTTCGTGGAGCGGTATAATTCCATGACAAAATAGCTGGCTGGGACGAAAGGTAAGCAGATAACTGAGTGGTATTAATATCAAAATCAACTAAATAGCCATCGTTTATAATTTGATACCTGAACTCTAAAAAGGCTCCTTCTGCCACTTCAGATCGCAATGTAACTCGTGTACGGTCAGCTTCCTTAATCACTTCAGGCTCGAAATACAACTCATTTGAATTCAAATTCATGCCTTGGGCAGTGACTAACTTTAAATTTAAATCAGAAAATTCAGGCTGAAGGATTTCAATAGGCTGATCTTGATGGTTGGTATAGTCTTTAAGTGTAATACGCTTTAATTGACCGCCAACTCTTGAGAATTCTAAATTAAAATGCTCAGTTTCTAGACTTACCGGCTCATAGGAGCGCTCATTGATTTCCGGTAATTCCGCCGTAGACGATGCTTCAATCGGAGTTAGGGCTGGTTCGGTTTCAGCAATTACCTCTTCAGTATCGGATTGAGCAACTAGTGCTCTTTGCGCCTCAATCTCTTCAGGTGTGGGCTGACTGATGTAAAACCACCCGATCATAATTGCAAAAATCAGAACAAAGCCAATAATTGCATTTTTATCTATCCCCTTTTCTTCCATTTCTAGTTTCTTGTTTTCTTATATTCTAGTGCTGCTTTAACAAAGCTTACAAATAACGGATGTGGATTTTCAACCGTACTCTTGTATTCTGGATGATACTGAACACCAATAAACCATGGATGCTCAGCAAGCTCAACAGCCTCGGCAAGTCCCGTGTCTGGATTAACACCAACGACTTTCAGACCACCCTCTTCTAAAGCGTTTATATATTCATTATTTAATTCAAATCGATGTCGATGCCTTTCGTCAATATGAAGGTTTCCGTAGGCTTCAGCCAATTTCGAACCTTCTAAGATAGAACACTTCCACGAACCGAGGCGCATTGTCCCTCCTTTTTCAGAGATCGCTTTTTGCTCTTCCATTAAATGAATCACAGGGTGTTCAGTATTTTCATCGACCTCAACACTATTCGCTGCGCTCAACCCTAACACATTTCTCGTAAATTCAATTACTGCCATCTGCATCCCTAAGCAAATTCCTAAGAAAGGTATCTTAGATTCTCGAGCGATACGAACTGCATCAATCTTTCCTTCTATACCTCGACTACCAAATCCCGGTGCTACAAGAACGCCATCTAATGAAGAAAACAAATGCTCAATAGATTCGTTTTCTAATTCCTCAGAATGAATAGTGACTACATCAACCTTTACTTCATTCATTGCTCCTGCATGAATAAAAGCCTCTAAAATTGACTTATACGAATCTTGAAGCTCCACATACTTCCCAATAAGTCCAATTTTAATCGTCTCCTTGGGATGAGCTAGCGTTTCAACAAAATGTTCCCACTTACCCAAATCAGCATCATCGCTTGAGGGTAAACCTAATTTTTCTAGAACAACTTTATCTAAACCTTCCTCTCTCATTAACAGTGGAACCTGATAAATCGTACTCGCATCAATAGATTGGATGACCGCACGCTCCGGAACATTACAAAAACGGGCCAACTTAGATCTTAAATCTTGATCTAATTCACGCTCAGTTCTACAAACAAGAACATCCGCCTTAACCCCACTTTCCATGAGTGTTTTAACAGAATGCTGAGTAGGTTTGGTTTTCAATTCACCAGCTGCAGCTAAATAGGGAACAAGAGTAAGGTGCACCACCATTGCGTTTTGTTCGCCTAATTCATAAAGCAATTGTCTAACCGATTCGATATAAGGCAGTGATTCAATATCACCTACAGTACCCCCAATTTCTGTGATTACGATATCGTAATCTCCAGAATTACCGAGGATCTGAATACGATCTTTGATTTCATTGGTAATATGAGGTACGACTTGAACAGTCTTCCCTAAAAAGTCTCCTCTGCGCTCCTTCTCAATTACGCTTTGATAAATGCGACCCGTAGTCACATTATTTGCCTGAGATGTAGGTACGTTAAGAAATCGTTCGTAGTGACCTAAATCAAGATCGGTTTCGGCTCCATCATTAGTTACATAGCATTCACCATGTTCATAGGGATTAAGTGTTCCTGGATCAACATTAATGTAAGGATCTAGCTTCTGAATAGTGGTACGATAACCTCTTGATTGTAGAAGTTTCGCGAGTGAAGCTGCAATAATACCTTTACCTAAAGATGAAGTAACTCCTCCCGTAACGAAAATATATTTTGTAGACATGGTAAACTTTCTTTTACGGGGCATAAAGGTACGAACTTTGACTCGAGCGGTAGCAATAAGTTGCGTATCTTTTGGAATAAATCTAGAATCATGAAAAGACGTTCGTTTCTGGCTAAAGCTCCTCTAGCCGTTGCTGCAGGCGCCACCTTTACAAATTCACTTGCACAAGAGGCTAGACCTAAGCGACCAAAAGACTTTAATTTAAAGCATTCTGTTGCTCGTTGGTGTTTGTCTCAATTTTCTCTCGAAGAAATTCTTCCTCGACTGAAAGAACTTGGAATTTATTCTATTGACCTAATAGGTCCTAACGAATTTGAGGTGTTAAAAAAACATGATTTTCACTGTAGCATGTGTGAAGGCGCAGCAATTAGCTTAACCGAAGGATGGAATCGATTAGATCTACATGAAGAGCTGATTAAACGCTACAAAGAGGTGATTCCGAAAGTCGCAGATGCTGGCTTTACCAATCTGATTTGTTTCAGCGGAAATAGAAACGGAATGGATGATTATGTAGGTCTTGAAAATTGCGCTCAGGGATTAGAACAAATACTCCCCATGGCCGAAAAATATGGAGTAGTCATTCAAATGGAGCTTTTCAACCAAATCAATCATCCTGATTATATGGCTGACTCGAGCCTATGGGGAGTCAGTCTTTGTAGACGATTAGGAACAGAAAATTTTAAGCTACTCTACGATATCTATCATATGCAAATTCAAGAAGGTAACATTATCGATTCGATAAACAAATACCATTCTTATTTCGGACATTATCACACCGCAGGCGTACCGGGAAGAAATGAAATTGAAGAAAGTCAAGAGTTAAATTACGCAGCGATTATGAAAGCCATCCATCAAACCGGGTTCCATGGTCACGTTGCTCAAGAATTTATTCCGTTGCGTGAAGACCCTTTTGTGTCACTTGAAAAAGCGGTCACTATTTGTGAGCAGCTCCTCCTCTAGTGGATAGTCTCTGAGAAGTAAATACATCTCACAAGAATCCTCATTTTCAATCGAGTATTCTTCGATACCATCGAACGCTGCCTTTTCTATTAGCTCTGCCTCTAAAAGCTTGTAAGCCTCGGGGCGCAATTGCTTTTCAGTTTCAAACAAATAATCGCAAAACCAGTGTTCTGAGATTCTTCTCCAAGGCTTAATTTGCTCTGCAGGAACCTCGGGGTCGATTGTAGAAATTTCAAGATTTGAGAACCTAGCTAGACGATACCAAACGTTCTGAAAATCATCGTTTCCAAAAGGGCGATAATCTAGTGAAGAAGCGCTGTAAGCCTGTGGTCGAACCACTTCATCGGTTTTTTCAACTACTAATCGAAGTAAAAAGTCGAAGCTTATATCAAAAGCTCTAGCCGTTATAACCTCGGGAACGTATCCTCGATCAGTGAAGAATCGATCTACAAAATCCTCTGAAGGAAGACCATAAACTTCTGGGTAAGAAAATTCCAAATTAGAAAGATGGATCGGATCAATTTCTTGTTCAGTGTAAATAGAAGAGGGTGTGGTAGAAAACATCCTCATACTTTTCACCGGTTCAGATTCAATGCCACTTAAAATCGAACTTACTGAAGCTCCCAAAGCAGCATTTTTAGTCTCTAGAAAGGTCCAGTTAGGAATAATAGAATCAACGATGGTATCTCTAAAGGTTTGCACGCTTTCAAGTGAAACATTCTTGTAAAGTGGGATTTGTTCAGCTTCAATAAAAGTGGCTTTAATCTTCTCTACAATCTCTTGGTGCCCGTTGTCCGCCACCACGAAAACACGTTCTCCGCGATATTGCGACAAAGCGTAATTGATCATATCTTCACGCATCTCACTCTCGTCTGGAACACCGAAATACACCTGACCCTTTAACCCTTCTTCAGGGGACATAAGTGGTGCAAGGATAGGTATAGAATCTACTTTATTAGCATTTACAAAAGATCTAAAAACCCTTGGACTTAGCGGGCCTATTACCGCCTCAGGAAGAATCGAGTCTTTGGAAAATAGGGTGTCAACAACAGCAGTACTGAGCTCCGTATCATAGGTCTTTAGAGAAATGCTTACACCCATTTTTGACAGGGAATCGATAGCGTAAGTAAGACCTTCATAAAATTCTAGAGCCACTCTCATGTCTCGACGAACCTCCATAAGTCGATTCAAGCTAAGAGTATCAATTTGACCATTAGGAATCACAATACTATCCCCAGAAATCGAATCTTGATCTATACGGTCCTTGAACGGTACAAGATCTCTTCTAAAGGGTAATAAAATGGCAAGATTTAAGGCAGACTTTTTGAGTTGGAGTGTTTTTAAATCAGCTATGGTGTCCTTCTGAATGATCGTATCGCGAATTACCTCAACCTTTTGATCCACGATAGTTTCGGGAACCACTCTCTCCACAGCAGGGGTTGGATTCTTTTTCCTTGATCGTTTCAACCACTGAGCATCTGCTTCAGTACTAAAAACAAATAGTATGAATCCGATTAAAACAAGAATATTCCTACTTATTACTCCCATTCAATAGTTGCAGGTGGCTTAGAACTAATGTCATATACCACTCGATTCACTCCTTTTACTCTATTTATAATTTCATTAGAAACTTCTTGTAAAAACGGATAAGGTAGATCTACCCAATCCGCGGTCATTCCATCGGTGCTTTCTACGGCACGAAGCGCAACACATCGTTCATAAGTTCTTTCATCTCCCATTACACCAACACTTTGAACGGGCAACAAGATTACACCTGCTTGCCAAACCTGATCATACAAGCCATGTCTCTTCAAAGCACCGATAAAAATTGCATCCGCCTCTTGCAATAAACTTACCTTTTCGGCAGTAATATCTCCTAGAATTCGAATCGCTAAACCGGGACCAGGGAATGGGTGGCGACCAATTAAATCTTCAGGCATATTCAAACTTCTACCTACGCGGCGTACTTCGTCCTTAAACAACTTCTTTAAAGGCTCTACTACCTTTAATTTCATGTAGTCGGGTAATCCACCAACGTTATGATGGCTTTTAATGGTAGCCGATGGACCTCCAGTGGCAGAAACCGATTCGATTACATCTGGATAGATCGTTCCTTGTGCTAACCACTTCGCTCCCTCAACCTCTTTCGATTCATCATCAAAGACATCAACGAAAATCTTCCCTATGGCTTTGCGCTTTTTCTCCGGATCACTAATTCCTGCTAAAGCATCTAAAAAGCGGTCAGAAGCATCTACCCCTTTTACATTGAGACCAAATCCTTTGTACTGTTCGAGAACCTCCTCAAACTCGTTTTTACGAAGTAGACCGTTATTAACGAAAATGCAATGCAAGTTGGAACCGATCGCTTGATGAAGAAGTAAGGCTGCTACCGAAGAGTCAACACCTCCTGAAAGCCCTAGAATCACTCGATCATCACCCAAGGTTTCTTTTAGCTCAGCTACGGTTTCTTCAACAAATGCGTCGGGTGTCCAGTCGCCTGTGAAACCAGCAATATCCATCAGGAAATTTGAAATTAATTGGGTCCCTTGCGTGGAATGGTAGACCTCTGGATGAAACTGAATTGCGTAGGTCTCTTCATTCTGAAAGCGATAGGCCGCATTTTTCACATCTGCAGTACTCGCCAGACAAATTGCTCCTTCTGGCAGTTCTGTGATGGTATCCGAATGAGACATCCAAACCTGAGAATTAATTTCAATACCTTTTAAAAAAGCATCATCAGAATGAATCGTTTTAAGATTTGCTCTACCGTATTCACGAATACTCGAAGCCTCAACTTTACCACCGTAATATGCCGCCATAAATTGAGCGCCAAAACAAACTCCCAAAAGGGGCATTTTACCCTTAATTTTTGAAAGGTCTGGCCTAGGAGCATCTTCAGAACGAACTGAATGTGGAGATCCCGAGAGAATCACTGCCTTGTACGCGCTTAGGTCTTCAGGAGCCTTATTAAAGGGTATAATTTCTGAGAAAATGTTGAGTTCGCGAACTCGTCTTGCGATGAGCTGTGTGTATTGCGAACCAAAATCGAGGATAAGTACTTTTTGATGCATGGGCAAAAATAGTCAAATGACAAACGGCCGCAAGGCGATTTGAAGTATTTTTAACTAATGAAATTAACACCTTTTACCTCTGCCGAGGAATTTACAATTTACTGTGCGAAATCACTGAAAGAAGCCCCTAAACGCCGTAAATCTGCTTTTAAATATTTTAGTCTTAACACGATCACATCGGTAGATGATATCCTTTATCCACAAAGTAGGATGGTCGTTTTACGTGAAGTATTCGAAAATTTTGACTTTCATGTCTACACAGACTCACGAACCGAGAAAGTTGTTTCTTTAGATTCGCACAAGGAGGCTTCTGCACTTTTTTATGATCCTAAGAAAATGATTCAAATTCGCCTAGAGGGTATCTTAGAAAAGGTTGAAGATTCTCAGAATTATTTTGAAAGTCTAAGCGAAACCCAAAAAAGAGACTATCGAACCAAAATGGCACCTGGAAGCCAGGCAGATTCATTCCATACAATTCATGAAAGTGAAGGCGGATATTTTCAAATTCTAAGATTCCATGCTGGGCGATTCGACCTTGTTCAATTACATTCAGAAGGGCATCGTAGAGTAAAAGGCTCTTTAGACCTCAAAGGTGCTATAGATAGTCTTTACTGGGTCACTCCTTAAGCATCCCATTCTACAACGATAAACTTTCCTTGAATCGAATCTGATTCCTGAATGAGCTTTTCGATGAGCAGGTTACCCAGCTGATAGTAGAAAAATGAAAAATTTTCAATGCGCTCTTGATGCCCCCCCAAAGGCCTAATTATATCGTATAGCTCTGCTATTCTTGAAACATGGTCTGACAAGACTCGTTTTTGAGCTTTGAGCAATCGTTTTTCAATTTGCTGCAACCCTTTTTTCTGCTTCTGCTCTTGAGCATTAACCGCCCCTTCAAAACTCTTATCTGTTTCACGTGCTATTTGACGAAGTCGAATGAATTGATCTTCAAGTAATTGGTACGCTGGAGTGAAATCTAAATCAATGTTAGATATTCTTCGGATCTCAAAATTAATTAGAGCGTCTTTCGATTTGAAAAAATGAATCCAATCCAAGTCTAATGCCTTACACTTCTTCACCGTTTTTTGATCCACTAACAAGAATGAATTTCTCGCTATAAGTATCGGAAATCGGAGATTAGCCGACTCAAATGTAGTCTTTAATTGTAGCCAATACGAAAGCTCACCGCCCCCACCAATGTACGCTAGATTAGGTAGTATCGTTTCTTGATAGAGCGGACGCAAAAGTACATTAGGAGATATCCTTTCAGGATGCGTCTGAACCTCATCTAGAAGCGCGCTTTTCGTCCATCGCATGCTTTGATCGGCTAAGGTATAAGTATCAGCACCCTCTTTAAGGATACGGGTTCGCTTATTTTCTTCTAGGTAAAATAAGTTGATTTCTCGGGGGTTTACCTGTATTGGATAACCCTCTGCCTCTAGCCTAGTATTTTGTTCGCCTACCTGTATCGCTGAAAAACCAGTCTCTAATTCTTTTGACCATAAATGGGTCGCCAATCCCTTAAGATCTTTACAATCCGCATCGATGACCACCAATCCTTTATCCCCAAAAAGCTGATGAACTAGTTTTCGAGTAGCCTCTGAAAGAGATCTTTCCTTGTAAGAGTTCTCTAACAGCGTATTCAATTCATTGTTAAAGGGAGCTGAAGGATACTGTCCAATTAAAGCTTTAATTACCGGCGCTATACCCGTTGTAGAGAAACGTCCGACCGCACCTTCTTGCTCACTTTCCCACACGAACTTTTTGCCTTCACTAAAAAAGTGATTGATCTCTGCAAAATCATGATCCTCAGTGGCCATCCAATAAACAGGAACAAAGTGACAGTCTGTAAACTGGGTGTTCAGGTATTCACTTAATGAAATGACATGTGCAATTTTATAAAGAAAATACAGTGGACCCGTCGCAAGATTTAATTGATGACCCGTAGTAATGGTATAGGTATTTTCTCGGGACAAAGAAGTAATCTGGTTGCTTGTTATCTCTGAGGAAAAGCCTTCGTACTGTTGCTTCAGGCTTGCTACCAAGACCTCACGCTGCGACTTTGAAAATTGAACCTTTTCGATTTGATTTTTAAATCCTTCGAGGTTTGCCTGTTCTCCATAAAAATTTGATGAAAGTTCACCAGACAAATAGTCCTTGACTAAGGAGTTGAAAAAAGGAATATCGGTAAAATCAAATGTGGTGTTAGCCATAAAGATCACAACAGTGAAGGGTAAAGATACGGACTAATTTTTGTAGCTTTTCGGTCTCAAAATAGTTTTAAAAATGTTCAAAAACCTCTTCGTTATTTTAGGAGCCATTTCCTTCTCCTTCGGACAGATTCAGTCTCCTTCAGAATTCTTAGGATATGAACTAGGCGATTCATTCACTAGACATCACAAAGTAGTAGAATACTATCAGCAACTCGCAGCCTCCGACCCCGATCGAGTCGTGCTTGAACAATATGGTGAAACCAACGAAGGAAGACCTCTTTATCTTGTTTTTTTAGGAAGTAAAGACATTATTTCAAATCGTGAAGCGATCAGAGAAAATCATCTAAAAAGTTTGGTTGGAGAATCCACTAACGACCATTCGATTGTATGGCTGAGCTACAATGTTCACGGTAATGAAAGCGTGAGTACCGAGGCCTCCATGAAAACTGCTTTTGAATTACTAACCGCAAAACGCGATTATCTTGAAAATACTTTGGTAATTATTGATCCTTGCATCAACCCTGACGGTAGAGATCGTTATGTGAATTGGTACAACCAAACCAAGAATAATAGAATTCAACCTGACCCGAATAGTGCAGAACACTTCGAACCATGGCACTCTGGCAGAACCAATCATTATGTGTTTGATTTAAATCGCGACTGGGTGTGGATGACTCAAGTAGAAAGTCAGGCAAGATTACCCCAATACCAGAAGTGGCAACCGCAAATTCATGTCGATTTTCATGAGCAGGGTGTTGACCAACCGTATTATTTTGCACCAGCAGCAGAACCACTGCATGAGGTAATCACCGATTTTCAGAAGCAATTTCAGGATGAAATCGGCCGCAATCATGCCAAGTACTTCGATGCGAATGGATGGTTATACTTTACCAAAGAACGATTTGATTTATTGTATCCGAGTTATGGTGACACTTACCCTACCTACCATGGGGCAATCGGTATGACTTACGAACAAGGCGGAAGCGGAAGAGCTGGTCTAGCCATTCGAAACAGCGAGGGAAATCTACTTACCCTTAAAGATCGTATCGCTCACCACTTTACTACTGGGATATCTACCGTAGAAATGGCTTCTAAAAACGGAGGACGTCTTCAAAAAGAAATGGCCAATTTCGTGCAAGAAGGGCTTAACGATCCAAAAACTTATGTGCTTAGTGGAAATGCTGATAACCTTAATGCACTAACTCAGTTACTCGAAAAACATCAAATCACCTATGGCCGAGGAAAAGGAAGTCTGATTAGTGGATATGACTACCGTTCACAAACCCAAAAGCGAATAAAGGCAGATGAAAACAGTTTAATCATCCCTGCTGGTCAAGTAAAAAACAAATTGATTCATGTTTTATTCGAACCTAATACCAAGTTAAATGACAGTATTACCTACGATATCACCGCTTGGTCTCTTCCATTCGCCTATGATGTGAATGCACTTCTCTCGGCAAAGAAAGTACCCTTTAGCAAGACAGCATCTTTACATACACCAAATCCAATCTCAAAAGAGGCTTACGCTTATGTAATGGATTATCAAGGATTTGCAAGTCAAAAAGCACTTGCTGCCCTTTTAGATCGAGGAATGACGGTTAGAACAAGTTATAGTGACTTTAAGGTAGATGGAGTTTCTTTTCATGCCGGAGCCAGTATCCTATTAGCCGCAGAGAATACGAATCTTGAAAATGCACTAGCTGAAATCAGTGAAGAATTCGAAGTAGACTTCAAGGAAGTTTCTACCGGATTTGTAGATAGCGGAAAAGACTTTGGTTCGCCTTCAGTTACAAAAACAAAGGCAGTTAAAGTAGCCCTATTCAAAGGCGAAGGCATTTCTTCATACAACTTTGGAGAATGGTGGTACTTCTTAGAGAATGATCTGAACTACCCGGTTACTGTTTTAAACACAGAATACCTAAGATATTATGATCTAGACAATTATGATGTATTGATCATGCCAGATGGCAATTATCGCAACTTTGATGACAACACTTTAAACACCATAGAAAAATGGATAAGTAGTGGAGGAAAACTCATTGCTCAATCAGGAGCATTAGGTGCCTTAAACCGCCAGGGTAGCTTTAATATCAAGTCTAAAGAAAGAGATAGATCTAGCGCCGACCCATTACTTCCTTATGAACTACAAGAAAGAGAGGGGATTAAGAATTACATTACAGGGGCAATTTTTAAAACAAAGGTGGATACGACCCACCCAGTGGCCTATGGCTATGATTCTAACTATTATGGTTTAAAATTAAATTCAAATGCCTACGAATTACTACCCACTGGTAATCTCGCCAGCTTTGAAGCAGACACGACCCCTATTGCGGGATTTGCAGGATCTAATACACTAGAGCCGCTCTCAAAAAGTTTATTTATAGGTGCCGAAAACCACGGACGAGGTAATGTGATCTACTTTACCGACAACCCTGTCTTTAGAGGTTTTTGGTATGGAGCGAAAAGATTCGTAGCAAACGCAATCTTCTTTGATTTTTAATCACACGCTATTTTACGATACAAAAAAAGGGCCTCGGCCCTTTTTTTATCTTGTTATTCTTTCTACTCTTCGGTCGTTTCTTGCGCTTCGAGTGCTTCTTTTAAGGTTCCCGAATTCAGTAATAGATTATACCAAGAAAGTATTTTCTTCATGTCGCTGGCATAAACCCGGTCTTCATCGTAATTCGGAAGTATTGAAAAGAAGTATTCTTCAAGTGCTAGTTTGTCTGCTTTGGGACTAACTGAAGTCTCTTTACCATCCTCCTTTTTGTGAATGGCTTCAAAAACCTCCAGTAATGGAACTTCTCTATCGAGTGCATAGATTGCGATCTCCGACAGCACACTTACTTTAGCTCGTATGGATACCGTAAGACGTTTTTTATCCACTAATGATTCACCTACAAACCCTCCTTTGGTTTGAGCGATTAATTCGTATAGGCCTGGTTTTCCACCAATTGCAATAATTTTCTCAAGTGCCATAGCTACTTATTTCTTTTTAGGTTGGTAATACTTCATGCGATAATCGGCTTGGACTTGTCCACGCGATATCTTTTCTAATTTTCCTTTGACTAATCTTTTTTTCAGTGAAGACAGCTTATCTGTAAATAAAATCCCTTCAATATGATCGTATTCGTGCTGGATGATGCGAGCAGGTAAGCCGAAATAGTTCTCAGTATGCCACTGCATAGACTCATCTTGATAACGTATCGTTAATTCATCTTTTCGAACAACATCCTCTCGAATATCTGGGATGCTCAGACAACCCTCTGTAAAGCTCCAAGACTCCCCTGTTTCTTCAATAATAGTCGCATTGATGAACACTTTCTTGAAAGTTTTTAATACCTCGCGCTCTTCATCCGATGCATCCTCATCCTTTGCAAAAGGGGATCCATCGATAACAAATAAACGAATCGATTTACCAATTTGAGGTGCTGCTAACCCTACACCTTCGGCGTTATACATGGTTTCCCACATATCAGAAATTAAAGTCTCTAAACCTTCATAATCAGCAGAGATTTCTTTGGCTTTCCTTTTTAAAACAGGATCTCCGTAGGCTACAATAGGATAAATCATAATGTTCTATCTAAGTATGATTGTAAAAGTATGGTGGCACTGATACGATCGATTAGTGTTTTGTCTTGTCTTTTCTTTTTTGACATTCCAGATTGTGCGATGCTTTTAGAAGCTAGTTTCGATGTGAATCGTTCATCTTGCCAGGTAATTTCGAATCCAGACTTTTCAATTTTGTCTGCCATTTGTTCGATAAATAGCATAGACTCTGAAGCAGTCCCGTCCATTTGAATTGCCTTCCCGATCACTACCAAAGACACCTTTTCTTCTTTATTTAACTGAATCAGTTTTTCTATCAACTGTTTAGATTCTACGGTTTCAAGAGAAGAGGCAACACCCAGCTCCTTGTAAGCTGTGGCTATTCCGGTTCTAACAGAACCAATATCAAGTCCTAAAATTCGCTCCAATGGTGAAATTTGCAACAAAAATAGGTCAAATTGAAAAGTCCTATCCCTAGAAGCTATCTTATCTTTGCAACAAAATTACGAGAATCATGGAGACACTAAGACCTATCATTGAATCTGCTTGGGAAAATCGAGAATTACTCAAGGAGCCTGCTACTCAAGAAACTATCAGAAATGTCATTACCGCTATTGACAATGGAGAATTGCGATGTGCAGCACCAGAAGGTGATCAGTGGGTGATTAATGAGTGGGTTAAAAAGGCCGTGGTTCTATACTTCCCTATTCAGCAAATGGAGGTGTTAGAGGCGGGTATCTTTGAATATCACGACAAGATGCCTCTTAAGCGAGGATATAAAGAAAAAGGTATTCGAATTGTACCCAATGCGGTGGTTCGTCACGGGGCTTATGTAGCCTCAGGAACTATCCTTATGCCTAGTTATGTAAATATCGGAGCTTATGTGGATAGCGGTACTATGGTCGATACATGGGCTACCGTAGGTTCATGTGCACAAATCGGAAAGAACGTTCACCTCAGCGGAGGAGTCGGGATTGGTGGTGTATTAGAGCCTCTTCAAGCTAGCCCTGTAATCATCGAGGATAATGCCTTTATTGGCTCTAGATGTATTGTAGTTGAAGGAGTTCGAGTAGGAAAAGAAGCCGTTCTAGGTGCTAATGTTGTACTTACCGCATCGACCAAAATCATTGATGTTACTGGAGATGAGCCCGTGTTTTATCAGGGAGAAGTTCCTGCTAGAAAGGTGGTAATCCCAGGAACATACACCAAGTCATTTCCTGCCGGAGACTACGGAGTTTCTTGCGCGCTTATTATTGGTGAAAGAAAAGAAAGTACCGACAAAAAGACCTCATTGAACGATGCGCTCCGCGAATACGGAGTATCGGTTTAATTAGGAGCGAATCCCAAACGGAGTAAAAGTCGATTTGGAGCGAATCGTCTCATCTCTTATTGCTCGATTCTTGCGAAGAGACTCTGGGGTCTTGTAACCTCTCTTGTGATCTAAGTGTATACAAATAGCGCTATAACGAATCTGTATACCCTTCACTCCTTTATTCATTAAACGTTCTCCAAGCTCTCGGTCTTGTCCACCGTATTGCATTCGTTCATCGAAACCATTGGCTTCTAATATATCTGAAAGCCAACCCGAAGCATTGTGTCCATTCCAAGTAGCCTTAGTTGGGGTGATCCAATTTAAAAAATCGGCCAATTTTCCTATGGCAGTTAATTTTAAATTTTTTCGAGATGAGGGAACGCCATTTTCTTTTAACCATGAAAGGTTGAAACATCTCGAACTGGTGATATCGGCGATTTGAATCGTTTTAGAGGTAGTCATAGGTAACATAAAATATCCTCCGGATAAAAAATGGCCTGGTTTTCTTCGGTCGTAGTGCACTTGAAGAAAGTCAGGTCGAGGAATACAATCTCCATCAGTCATCACTACATAATTACCTCGGCAGGCCTTCAAAGCCTTATTTAATATTCGAGACTTCTGAAATCCGTCGTCCTCTTGCCAGACATGAACAATGGGATAAGTTAGCTTTTGTGACAAATCATCGATTAGTGACTTGGTTTTTGGGCCAGATCCGTCATCGGCAATAATGAGTTCAAAGTTTTGATACGTTTGAATCTCGAAGCCCCAAAGTACCTTTTCAAGCCACTCCTCGGCATTATAGGTACTGACAATTACAGAAATTTCTAATGGATTCATCGGATGTAAAAATAGGAAAGTCTTTACTTTGCTTAACCCTAACTATGAAACTAAAAGAATATATTCCATCATCACTACAGAGTTGGAGACTCGGTAAAAAGCCTGTTGATCGATTGTTAGAAGGCAAAAAGAGGATCCCCTTAGTTGCATCGGTAAAGTCTTTTGAACCGAGATTACACCTAGTGCACCTGGCCATCCGATCGGTATGGAATGATGAAATAGTTCCTCAGCATACCGTTTTAGTTTTACACCAAAAGCATCGGAAAAGGCTTCCGAATTCAATCAAGGAATTGGAAAATGCAGGGCTTGAGATCGTGTTTGTAGACAGTGATCGATCCCATTTTAAACTGTTGGGGGCTTTGTCTGTTCATACCACAATACCAGTGGTAACCTTTGATGACGATGTTCTTTATCAAAAGAATTGGTTAAATACCTTATATCAAACCCATCTTCAATTTCCCGATCAAGTCGTCGCACTACAAACGCGTATCATCAGTCGTTCGGAGAACGGTGATTGGCTTCCTTATAAGGATTGGCCTACCTCCTATCAAAACCAGAGTTCGTCCGAAGCCACCCTTCCTATCGGTGGTGCAGGGGTTCTTTACCCACCCCATTTCAACACACCCGAACTTTCAAATACAGAACTCATAGAGCGATTGTGTCCCAAGGCAGACGATCTATGGTTTAAAACTATGGGGTTATTAAGAAATTTCGAGGTCGTTATGCCAGAGGTTTTGCCCAACTCAACCTTACCGATTATCGGCAGTCAAACGGTTTCTTTGGGCAAGGAAAATATCAAGGAAGATCGCAACCGATCGCAATGGATTGACCTCTACAAACACTTTAATCTGAAAATTTAAGTGGTACCTTTGCATGGCTTTAATCCTTTGTAGAAGCAGGGCAAAAATTAGATTTACAGAATCACACAATAAGCTAATTTGGATCAAAAACTCTTACATATTCGCGAAGCAATCATGCATCCTATTTTTAAACAAGTAGGAGAAGTTGCCGATCACCTCGGTGTCGAATGCTATGTGGTAGGTGGATTCGTTCGTGATTTTCTGCTAAAAAGGGCTTTGCCCTCTGATATCGATTTTGTCACTGTGGGTAGCGGCATTCAGCTAGCTAAAGAAGTGGCGAAAAACTTAAAAGGTGAACCCAAAGTCTCAACCTTCAAGACCTACGGCACCGCAATGATTAAATACGATGGACTTGATCTAGAATTTGTAGGTGCTCGTAAAGAGAGCTATCAGCGTAACTCTAGAAATCCAATCGTAGAAGACGGAAGTCTTGAGGATGATCAAAATCGTAGAGATTTTACCATTAATGCAATGGCTATTTGCCTTAACAAGGACCGATTTGGGGAATTGGTCGATCCATTTAAAGGGGTTTCAGATTTAAATGCTAAGTGCATCCGAACACCTCTTGATCCTGACATCACATTTAGCGACGATCCTCTTCGCATGATGCGAGGGATTCGTTTTGCTTCTCAACTCAATTTTGAGATTGACTCCCCTACACTAGAATCGATTAAAAGACAATGTGAACGCATCGACATCATCACCAATGAGCGTATTGTAGTAGAGCTCAATAAGATTCTTCTCAGTGATCAACCTTCTGCTGGATTTGGCTTACTCAAAGAAACAGGATTACTAGAACGATTAATTCCAGAGGTTACGGCTCTTGAGGGAATCGAAGAAATCGAAGGGAAAAAACACAAAGATAATTTTTGGCACACCCTCGAAGTGGTGGATAACATGGCTCAATTAAGTTCAGATTTATGGCTTCGTTGGGCAGCCTTATTACATGACATCGGAAAGGCACCAACCAAACGATTTGACAAAAAAATCGGATGGACCTTTCACGGGCACGAATTCGTAGGTTCCAAAATGGTTTACCGCCTATTTAAGAGACTGAAAATGACTCTAGGTGACCCCATGAAAAGAGTTCAAAAACTCGTTCTCATGAGCTCAAGACCTATCGTTATATCCGAAGACTACGTCACTGATTCAGCGGTGCGAAGATTGATCTTTGACGCTGGAGAAGACCTAGAAGGACTCATGACTTTGTGTGTTTCAGACATCACCACTAAAAATCCTCGTAAGCAAGACAGATACAAGAGGAATTTCGAGATCGTAAAAGAGAAAATAAGGGAAGTCGAGGAGCGAGATCGCGTTAGAAATTTTCAACCTCCCGTTAGCGGTGAACTGATTATGAAAACATTCGACATTGGACCCAGTCGCGAAATCGGTTTATTGAAAGAGGCCTTAAAGGAAGCCATATTAGAAGGTGAAATACCCAACGAATTCGAAGCAGCGTACGAACTAATGATTAAAAAAGCAGAGCAACTTGGATTAAAACCTGTGAAGCAGTGAATCGAAATCGAAAACTAGCCATCGCTACCTTAATGATCATTTATTTGGTAATCGCCGCTGGAGCCATCGTCAGGATGACCGGCAGCGGGATGGGATGCCCTGATTGGCCTAAGTGCTTTGGACACCTTATACCCCCTACCGATGAAGCAGAACTTCTATGGCAAGCGAATACTACCTTTGAGCGAGGACAAGTAATTATCAGAGAGAACCACTTAGAAGTAGCCCGCAAAGATTTCAAATCTTCTGAAGTCTATGAAGCGTCTAATTGGGAAAATTACGACAAACATGACTACGCTACTTTTAATCCATGGCACACTTGGATCGAGTATATTAATCGACTCCTTGGAGCTTTAGCAGGGCTAAGCACATTACTACTGTTTTTTAGTAGCTGGTTCACCCGGCCCAAACGAACCGATCTTAGATGGCTTAGTGCCATACTGCTCATTGGAATTTTGTTTCAAGCATGGCTTGGGGCAACAGTAGTTTACTCAGTACTCAATCCTTTTCGAATCAGCCTACATATGTTTATGGCACTAGTGCTCGTCGCTATACTTTTCATTTATTATGAAAAAACGGTGGAGCGCAAGCTATTTGGTCAGCCTTCAGTTTTAGGGAAGTACCTGTTAGCGGGTTTCGTTTTAACACTAATACAAGTTCTTATGGGAACTCAGGTTCGTCAATATGTAGATTCTTCAAAAGAGCAAATAGGGAGTAATTTCTTTAGTCTTCAGGGATCAGAAACCCTTTTATTTTACATACATCGCTCGTTTTCTATATTGGTAATTCTGTTTCACCTGTGGATTTACCACCGAATTAGAAAGAATCACTCGAGCTTATTGAAAACTCAGCAAATCATCCTTGCGCTAATCGGAATTTCTGTGCTCAGTGGCGTGATCATGTATTATTTTGACTTCCCTTTTTCAACTCAACCTATTCACCTAGTAATTGCTTCTATATTATTCGGATTTCAGATCTATATTTGGCTTCGCTCTTACAGAAGTACTAACGAAACTGTTAATTAAACATTGCTATGATCTATAAAATTCGTGCTATTCTTGATGATCAAACTGATGTCTTCAGAGATATTGCCATCTCTAGTGAAAGCACTCTTGAAGATTTGCATAATTCGTTGAGTCAAGCATTCGGGTTCGACGGAATTGAAATGGCAACCTTTTACGGTTGTGACCAGGAGTGGAATCAAGGTCAAGAATATCCAATCGTCGATTTAGGATTTGAAGATGACACCGTCTTAATGAGAGATACTCCAATCAGCAGCATACTCACTACAGATCATCCGAAACTCATCTACATCTATGACTTATTGCAAATGTGGACCTTTTTTGTAGAGCTAGCCGCAGTAGAAAACGATGAATCATCTATAGATTTACCGCAGCTATTATTCAGTTTCGGAGAACTGCCCTCGGAGGCGCCTGAGAAACAATTTAAAAGTGAGAAAGGATCTTCAGGGGATGACTTTTATGGAGATTCTGATGAAGATTTCGATGATGAGTTCGGTGATGAATTTGATGATTTTTCTGATTATTCAGACTCAGATTACGACGACTACAACTAATTATGTTCAATTTATACAACGCACAATTTCAAGGCCTTGTCTTACACAGGGTCGGTAATAAAAACAGAAATGAACCGCTTCAACTATCTGCAAGTCCGCTTCGATTAGACGACGAGATTTCAGGTTTGCTTAAAAGCTATTTCTTTACTCCTTTTACACAGAGAGAAGAAAACTATTTCCACTTCACCCATGAAGCTGATTTGGAGTTCAACCCTGTTTATAATGCAGCGAAAAGTATTTTCAATAGCCCAGAAACACTGAAAGAACAAAGCGTTGCAATAGCCACTCATCTATACGGTCAATCGAATCACCCTCACATCAATAGCGGAGAACTTTATGTAGCTGTCTTTGAAGACGTACTTATCAATAAAGAAAAAGTTAGCGCCATAGGAATATTTAAAAGCGAGGTTAAGCAAGACTTTTTTGAATTCGATTGGGACCAAGAGAATCTAAACATTTCTGTCCGCAAGGGAATCTCGGTTCAAAAGCTAGACAAAGGCTGTCTGATTTTCAATACGGGAGAAGAATATGGTTACAAAGTTTTATCGGTCGATCGAAATCGATACGATGCGAAGTACTGGCCCGAAGACTTTCTATCCATAAGTGCGCTTAAAGACGAGAACTTTCAAACCAAAAATTACCTCAAATTCTGTAAAGACTTTGCCAAAGAGGTGATTTTACCTACCGAAGATAAACAACAAGAAGTACTCTTCTTGAATCGTGCAGTGAATCACTTTGCGTCCAGAGATCAGTTTGAGGAATCGCACTTTTTAAATGATGTATTAGAAAATCCGGAGCTTATTCCCGAGTTTAAAAACTACAAAGTCAATAAGGGTCCTAAATACAGCATCGAAGACGTTTCTGAGTTTCTGATTGCTAACAAAGCGGTCAGCGATATCCGTAAGAAATTCAAAAACGAAATCCATCTAGACACTAATATTCATATTAAACTAGATTTTATCAATCCTGAATCGGCTGAAAAATTTGTAGAAAAGGGATGGGATGAAGAGCGTCAAATGTATTACTATCTCGTTTATTTCAACAGAGAAACTAAAAATTAAAGGGTTTTAAGATCTCGGTAATTTCGGGTAACAAAATCTAGGGCTGCACTTAAGATTGCTCCCATGTTATTCGCCTTACTAAAGGCTGAGTCTTTAGTTAATTCGAAAATCTGACTCTTTAAGGTTGTAACGTGTGCATCGGTAGAGAGTGTATCTGTCATCGCCGCACTGAGCAATCGTTTAATTTGCTCTTCTGAACCTAAGGCGCGCTTAGCAATAAGAGAACGCTCCTCTCGTTTGTATTGATCTACAGAGTCCTTCTTTAAATAGGTTTTGATCAAATCAATCATTTTTTGATTCTCAGGAAAAAATTGAGGACGATAGACTTTGAGGTCTCCTTCAAAATTTTGTTGATCAAAATCGATTGCTCGAATTTTATGAATCACACTGTCAAAATCGTGCACAGGGATAACTACATAATTATACGAACGCATATCCCCTAATAAACGAATCATACAGCGTTCATTGAACTTGACAAATTCCTTGGCTAGTTGTGCCTTCTGACGGTCACTACACTGCGGTAAGTATTGCTTTAGAAAAACATCTCCAGGTATTCCTGCGATATGCTCTTCGATCAGCGTATCTCGAGAAACCAAGAAATGTAAATTGTAAGGAGAAAGTATATGTTCGATCTCAAGACCGTAAACTCGAGAAGCATCCGAGCGCTTCACATAAAAATAGGTGTAGTTGTCATTTAAGATGTTTCGAACCTTGATTCGAAATGGTTTTGAATTTCCGAAAGTGCAATAATCAATGGCATCTATACTCAAATGTTGAAAAATCTGGTGGCTACCATCAGAATGAAGTGTAGAGTATATCTGTTTTAAAGCATTGTTAATTTCTTCGCTCTCAGATTCTTCGTAATACACACGAACCCATAAAGTGTCCTCATTTTGAAGGTCATAAACCGTGACTGAGCCCTGAAAACGCAGTAAATCATCATAGTGGATCGGGAGGTTAACTCTTCGATTATAACGTCTTAAATAGGCCGCAAGTATCGGTGAAATTGGATAACTAGGCTTCTTTAAAAGCATTTGGGGAGCATCAGACATAACCCGAATGTAACAATTATCAGAAAAAACGGTCATAAATTGGAGATCTATTTTAAAGCCTAACCATTCATGTCGAAAATTCTACTCAAAGGAAATCATCTAAGTAAAAATTACGGAAGAGTTAGGGCGGTTACCAATCTGAGCTTTGAAATAAGAAAAGGTTCGGTTTATGGAATACTAGGACCGAATGGTTCGGGTAAATCTACCACATTGGGGATTGTACTAAATGTAGTGAATGCCAGTGCTGGTAGCTTTGAATGGTTTGAAGGCGCCCTAAGTACGAAGGAAGCATTAAAGAAAGTCGGAGCGATCATTGAAAGGCCAAACTTCTATCCATATATGAGCGCGAGAGAAAATCTGGAACTCGTTTGTCTCATTAAAGAAATTCCTAATACTGCAGTAACAAAAGCATTAAAGGAGGTAGGTTTAGCCGATCGATCTGAGGATTTGTTCTCTACCTTTTCTTTAGGAATGAAACAGCGCTTGGCAATCGCCTCAGCCCTACTCAATGACCCTGAAATATTAATCCTTGATGAACCGACCAATGGCTTAGATCCACAAGGCATTCATCAAATTAGAGTTCTAATTCAACAAATCGCCTCGAAAGGAACTACTATACTCCTTGCCTCCCATCTACTCGACGAGGTTGAGAAAGTATGTGATCAAGTGATTATTCTGCAAAAAGGAAAAAGTATTTACAGTGGCTCTGTAGAAGAAATGGGGAAATCAGGAGCCTATTTACTCATTGGTTCCAGTCATACAGAACAACTAGCTGAGTCTATTGAAAAGCACCCCGATATAGAAATTTTAGGAAAGGAAGGTGACCTCTTAAAAATCAAAACTAATCATAGCCCTGAAAGCATCAATAAGTACTTCTCTGAACAAGGAATTTTCCTAACTCACTTAAGTAGTCACCAAAAAAGACTTGAAGAACTATTCTTAGAAATTACCAACGCCTAATGAAACGACTCTTTTTAATTGAATATCACAAGATTAAGCACAGTAGATCGAGTATCATTCTTATATCGGCCTATTTTGTTTTTTTAACCCTCATTGCTTTGATAGCTGCGATCAAATTCGATATTGGCCCCATTGAATTTCATCTTGCCGACCAAGGGATCTTCAATTTTCCATTGATCTGGCATTTTAACAGCTTTATTGCGGCATTTTTCAAACTCTTTTTAGCGGTAGTCATTGTTTCAATGATTTCGAACGAATACAGTAATCGAACCTTGAAACAGAACCTCATCGACGGGCTCTCGAAAAAGGAATTTATGGCTTCTAAGGTGATTGTTGTTGCAGTCTTTTCTGCACTTTCGACTTTGTTTGTAGCATTAATTTCATTGATTTTGGGAATGATTTATTCTGATTATACGGAGATCAGTATTGTATTTTCGGAACTCCATTTCCTATTACTCTATTTTCTAAAACTGTTTGGCTTCTTCAGTTTATGTCTTTTCTTAGGAATCTTAATTAAACGTTCTGCTTTCGCTCTCGGATTTTTGATCGTACTCCTCATTGGCGAGCAAATTGTTTGGGGTATTGGGGGAGAGTTATTAGCTGAATACGGAAATTTTGCTGAAAAAACAGACGCCTTTAGTCTAGCAAGCCAAATCAAAGGTTTCTTTCCGCTACAGGCCTCTTTCAATTTATTGCATGAACCGTTAACACGTTTGAGTGCGATTCAATCCGTAGCCAAAGAACTCGGTGAAGATGTCGTACTCAACTACCAAACCACACTAAAAGAATTTGGAATCGCTATCGGATATACTCTTATTTATTTATGGAGTAGTCTAGCTATATTGAAGAAAAGAGACCTGTAAGATCCGTATTTTTGCGGTATGCGTTTTACACTAACCGCCGACTTTAAGCCTACTGGTGATCAACCTCAGGCGATTGAATCCTTATCGAGAGGGATAAAGGAAGGAGACCGGCATCAAACGCTTTTAGGGGTAACCGGTTCCGGTAAGACATTTACGATGGCTAACCTTATCGAAACGGTTCAACGGCCTACACTCGTTCTAGCACACAACAAGACCTTAGCTGCCCAACTTTACTCTGAATTCAAGCAATTTTTTCCAGATAACGCTGTAGAATATTTTGTTTCGTATTATGATTACTATCAACCCGAAGCCTATATACCGGCTAGTGGAACCTATATCGAGAAAGATCTTAGTATTAATGAAGATATCGAGAAGCTACGTCTGAGCACCACCTCTTCCCTTTTAAGTGGAAGAAGAGATGTCATCGTCATCGCCTCGGTGTCCTGTTTATACGGTATCGGAAACCCCATCGAATTTCAGAAGAACGTCATTAAAATCGAAAGAAATCAAGTAATTTCTAGAACTGCACTTCTGAAACAACTGGTACAATCCCTCTATTCGAGGACTACCGCAGATTTCAAGCACGGAAACTTCAGGGTAAAGGGAGATGTAATCGATGTGCACCCAGGATATGCAGATATTGCCTATCGCATTCACTTTTTTGGAGATGAAATTGAAGAAATAGAGGCGTTAGATCCCGTAAATCAGAACGTAATTGAAAGCTATGATCGATTGACGATCTATCCGGCGAACATGTTTGTCACCTCTCCGGATGTGCTACAAAATGCGATACACCAGATTCAAGATGACCTTGTAAAGCAGATAGCGTATTTCAATGAGATCGGAAAACCTTTAGAAGCGAAACGTTTAGAAGAACGAACCACCTTCGATTTAGAAATGATGCGTGAGCTCGGATATTGTTCGGGAATTGAAAATTATTCTCGATACCTCGACGGTCGAGCACCGGGCACAAGACCCTTCTGTCTCTTAGACTATTTTCCTGATGACTATTTAATGATCATTGATGAGAGCCACGTCACTATTCCACAGGTACACGCCATGTATGGAGGTGATCGATCTCGAAAGGAAAATCTGGTCGATTACGGATTTAGACTTCCGGCAGCACTCGATAACCGACCTCTCAAATTCGAAGAATTCGAAGCACTGCAAAATCAGGTACTCTATGTAAGTGCTACACCAGCAGATTATGAGCTAGCCCTTTGTGAAGGAGTATACACGGAACAACTTATCAGACCTACGGGACTTCTAGATCCGATTATTGAAGTACGCCCGAGTAAAAATCAAATCGATGATCTTACCGAAGAAATTAAAATACGTGCAGATAAAGACGAGCGTGTTCTAGTCACCACACTTACCAAACGAATGGCAGAAGAGCTCACAAAATACCTTACGAGGATCGGTGTTCGTTGTCGTTATATTCACAGTGATGTGGATACCCTTGAGCGTGTTGAAATCATGCAAGATCTTCGCAAAGGAATATTCGATGTACTTATCGGAGTAAATCTACTTAGAGAGGGTCTCGATCTTCCCGAAGTATCTCTAGTTGCCATCATAGATGCAGACAAGGAAGGGTTTCTACGATCGAACCGAAGCCTTACACAGACCGTGGGTAGAGCGGCTCGAAATCTAAACGGTATGTCAATTATGTATGCAGATACCGTTACCGAAAGCATGCAACTCACCATCGATCAAACGGCATATCGAAGATCAAAGCAAGAGGCCTACAATCAAGAGCATGGAATTCAGCCAAAAGCTCTAAATAAAGCTATTGAATCAACGCTAGTAAATACCAAAAAGGAGAAGAAGGATGCCCCGCGAGTAAAACCAATTTCAGAAGAGGAATTGGCCTACATGAGTGGCAATGACCTCAATGATGAAATAAAAAGAACTCGAAAAGCCATGGAAGAAGCCGCTAAATCTTTAGACTTTATTGAGGCGGCCCGACTAAGAGATCAGCTTAAAACACTTCAAGAACAAGCATAAAAAAAGCCGCTCTACAGAGCGGCTTTTTTGTTAACTAAGTAATGCCTTTACTTTATCGGCAGCCTCTTGGAATTGGACTGCTGCGTGAACCTCTAATCCGGATTCTTCAATAATTTGTTTCGCAAGTTCTGCATTCGTTCCTTGCAAACGTACGATTATCGGAACGTTGATTTGATCTGCCATATTTTTGTAGGCCTCTACAATACCATTGGCCACACGATCGCAACGAACAATTCCTCCAAAAATATTTACAAGTATCGCCTTTACATTAAGATCCTTAAGAATAATTCTAAAGGCTTCTTCAACACGTTTCGCATCAGCAGTACCTCCAACATCTAAGAAGTTAGCTGGTTCTCCACCGGCCATTTTGATAAGGTCCATAGTAGCCATAGCCAATCCTGCACCATTAACCATACACCCAACGTTACCGTCAAGATCTACGTAGTTTAGTCCAAGCGCCTTTGCTTCAACTTCGATCGGATTCTCCTCGCGCTCATCACGCATCTCTGCATAAGCTTTACGTCTAAACAGCGCATTGTCATCAAGAGTCACCTTAGCATCAACGGCAATAATTTTATCGTCTGAGGTTTTAAGAACCGGGTTAATCTCAAACAAACTCGAATCACTCTCTACATAAGCTTTGTACAATTTAGTTACAAAACCAACCATCTCTTTGAAAGCTTTGCCTGAAAGGCCTAAGTTGAAAGCAATATTTCTTGCTTGAAAACCTGTGAGTCCAGTACTAGGGTCTACTTCTTCTGTAAAAATAAGATGAGGAGTTTTCTCAGCAACTTCCTCGATATCCATACCTCCTTCAGTAGAATACATAATCATGTTACGACCAGTACCACGATTAAGTAGCACCGACATGTAAAACTCAGAAGTTTCACTTTCACCAGGATAATATACATCCTCTGCTACCAGTACCTGATGAACCTTCTTACCTTCAGCCGAAGTCTGAGGAGTAACTAGATTCATACCGATGATTTGATCAGCGATAGACTTAACCTCATCTAAATTCTTAGCAAGCTTTACACCTCCACCTTTACCACGTCCACCAGCGTGAACTTGTGCTTTAATCACATGCCAGCCAGTGCCAGTCTCTTCAGTTAAGGCTTTTGCAGCCGTTACAGCTTCATCTGCAGTTGAAGCTACTTTACCACGTTGAATACCTACCCCAAAACTGGCTAAAATCTCTTTTCCTTGAAACTCGTGAAGGTTCATGCTTATCTATTAAAATTGAGTTACAAAAATAGGAAAGCACAACCAATAGGCCTACCAATTATTCCCTCTTTCTTCAATTCCGATTGTTTTATTTATAACTCTTTGTGATAAAATGAGAAATAATGATTATTTCTATCTAATTATCCTTAGAAGACGCTTATTTTGTACCACCTTAATGATTTAAGTTATGTCTCAAATTCCTTATATCGATATTGCTCAACAACACGGAGCACCCGTTTATATTTACGACGCTCATCGTATTGCAGCGCAATTTGAACGCCTGAAAAGTGCCTTTACCTCAGTAAATAACTTAAAACTTCACTACGCAGTAAAAGCCAATTCTAACCTTAGTATCCTAAGACTAATTCACGGCCTAGGAGCAGGTCTTGATACAGTATCCATTGAAGAGGTAAAACTGGGATTACTAGCAGGGGTACCTGCTGATCAAATCATCTACACACCGAATGGCGTTTCGATCGAAGAACTAGAAGAAGCGAGATCCTTAGGTATTCAAATCAATATCGACAACCTATCGGTTCTAGAACTGTTCGGACAACGTTTTCCAGACACTCCCGTATGCGTCAGAATTAACCCGCATGTGATGGCTGGAGGTAATAGCAACATATCGGTCGGACATATCGATTCAAAATTTGGAATTAGCATTCACCAAGTACCTCATATTAAAAGGATTGTTGACCTTACTGGAATGCATATTAATGGGATCCATATGCACACAGGAAGTGATATTCTAGATATTGATGTCTTCTTATATGCTGCAGAAATTCTATTTGAAGCGGCTAAGAATTTTGACAACCTTGAGTTTATTGACTTTGGTAGCGGGTTCAAAGTTCCTTACAAGAAGGACGATATTGAAACGCCTATCGAAGAATTTGGTCAAAAATTATCAGAGCGATTCAACAGTTTTTGCAAATCCTATGGTAAGGAATTAACTCTTTCTTTTGAGCCAGGTAAATTCTTAGTGAGTCAAGCAGGTAAATTTGTCGCCAAAGTAAACGTGGTAAAGCAAACCACCTCCACGGTTTTTGCCGGGGTTGATTCTGGATTCAATCACCTGATGCGTCCAATGCTATATGGCGCCTACCATGAAATTGAAAACCTAAGTAATCCTGATGGGAAACCTAGATTCTATTCGGTAGTCGGATACATATGTGAGACCGATACTTTTGGTAGCAATCGAAGAATCTCTGAAATCAATGAAGGTGATTTTCTCGTATTTCACAATGCCGGAGCCTACTGTTTCTCAATGGCAAGTAACTACAATTCTAGATTACGCCCTGCAGAGGTGTTATGGATCAATGGTAGAGCAGAACTAATCAGAGAACGCGAAACCTTTGAAGACCTTACCAAAGGTCAAATTGAAGTGAATGTAACTCTAGATACTCAACTTGCTGCAGAGGTTTAATTATCTTTAGACCATGAAAGGATTGTTATCGCTATTCTTATCGATTGGTTTTTCGATTGGTCTATTTGCTCAAGAACAGAAAATTGAATGGTTAAGCTTTGAACAGGCTGTTCAGCGAATCGCTCAAGACGGAGACAATGAAAAGAAAATTTTCATTGACGTCTACACAGATTGGTGTGGGTGGTGTAAAAAAATGGATAAAGAAACCTTTAATGACCCTGAAGTTCGAGCGTATATGATCAAGAACTTCTACATGGTTAAGTTCAATGCCGAACAAACCGAAGATGTTGTTTTTCAAGGACAGACTTATTCGTTTGTACCACAAGGTAAAAAGGGGTATCACGAATTAGCCGTAGCGCTTACTAACGGTAACTTAAGTTATCCGACCGTGGTTTACCTTACTTCTAAATTTGAAATGCTAGCTCCTGTTGTGGGCTATTATCCTGCAACACCATTTCTTACCGTCGCCAAGTACTTTGGAGACGATATCTTTAAAGATATGACCTGGAAAGACTACGAGGCCAGTCAATCAAAATAATCTATCGACTATAGTTCGGAGCCTCTTTGGTAATGGTGACATTATGTGGATGACTCTCTGCAATACCACTAGCCGTGATCTTGACGAACTTCGCGTGTTCCTTTAGGGTATTGATATCCTTCGCACCACAATATCCCATACCTGCTCGTAAACCACCGATAAATTGATGCATGCTCTCAAAGAGCTCCCCTTTGTAAGGTACTCGACCCACAATACCTTCTGGTACGAGCTTTTTGATATCATCTTCTACATCCTGAAAATAGCGGTCTTTACTACCCTTTTTCATGGCTTCAACAGACCCCATTCCACGGTAGCTTTTGAACTTTCTTCCTTCGTAGATAATCGTTTCGCCAGGAGATTCTTTAGTTCCTGCTAGTAACGAACCGAGCATAACACAGTCTGCTCCAGCGGCAAGCGCTTTAGGGATATCACCAGTAAAACGAACCCCTCCATCAGCGATCACTGGAACACCTGTTCCTTTTAGTGCAGCAGCTACTTCAAGAACCGCTGAGAATTGAGGAAATCCAACCCCAGCAACTACTCGCGTGGTACAAATCGAGCCCGGACCAATCCCTACCTTAACTGCATCGGCACCTGCTTCGACAAGATAAAGTGCGGCTTCAGCGGTAGCAATATTCCCGACAATTACCTCAAGTTCTGGAAAGGTAGCTTTGACTGCTTTAAGCACACCTACTACCCCCTTTGAATGCCCATGTGCGGTATCAATCACCACAGCATCAACTCCGGCGGCAACCAGCGCGCTAACACGATCTACCGCATCGGCAGTAACACCAACCGCAGCAGCAACCAGGAGTCTACCGTACTTATCTTTGTTAGCAATCGGCTTTTGAGTGAGTTTAGTGATGTCTCTAAAAGTAATTAACCCAATTAATTGTTGCTTTTCATCAACGACGGGTAGTTTTTCAATTTTATGAGCTTGAAGTATATCTTCTGCTTCGGCTAGAGTAATACCGGCCGGGGCAGTTACCAGGTTTTCTGACGTCATGACCTCTGTGATCATTCGGTCATTTCGTTTTTCAAATCTTAAATCACGATTCGTTACAATCCCGGCGAGTTTTCCTGTGTCATCTACAATCGGAATTCCTCCGATTCCATGTTCCTTCATACTTGCCTTAGCATCTAAAACAGTCGCAGTAAGAGGTAATGTCACAGGGTCTAAAATCATACCTGATTCAGCACGCTTTACTTTGCGAACCTTCGCAGCCTGCTCTTCTATAGTCATGTTCTTATGCAGTACTCCTATACCACCCTCTTGAGCCATAGCAATAGCCATTCGAGATTCTGTAACGGTATCCATAGCCGCAGAAACGATAGGCACGTTGATTCGTAAATTTCTAGTGAACTGCGTACTTATGTTTACCTCTCGAGGTAATACTTCAGAAAAAGCAGGGACTAATAGAACATCGTCGTAGGTAAGGCCTTCGCCAACGATTTTAGAAAGATGAGCTTTCATGCAACTAAGGAATTAATTGCATGCAAAAATACTTAAAATTCTGGCACGAGCGCTTATGTGTAGCGACTAAAAAGATTTTTAGCCTTGTTGTAAGCGACTTCAAAACCGTGAATATCAATATTAATCAGTGCCTTTTGGGTGGTAAGGTAACTGATCAATTTTTCAGTCGGGAGATTTCCTACCAAATGATCTGAGGCCATTGGGCAACCTCCAAAACCTTGTATAGCTCCATCAAATCGGCGGCATCCGGCTTTATATGCAGCATCTAAATTTGACTTCCACTGATCGGGTCGAGTATGTAAATGCGCTCCAAAATTAAGCTCATTGTGCTCGGTTAAAACATACGAAAATACTTCGTGAATTCGCTCTGGCGTAGCATTTCCCATGGTATCTGAAAGTGAGAAGCAATCGATAGCTAAACCTTCGAATCGATGAATCCAATAACTAATTTGATCCAACCCCCATGGAGTACCATAGGGATTCCCAAAACCCATAGAAAAATAAATCACCAACTT
>JAYPSS010000001.1:31134-32691 GCA_038133115.1 Flavobacteriaceae bacterium
TACGAGAAGTTACAATTAAGTAACGATTGAAGATAAGCTGCTTTCTCAGAGGTAGGAATGAAGGTGTTTAAACCCTGCATCGCATCTCTAGGACATTCAACAATTTCAATCATGCACGATCAATTAATTTCCTATGAATTTCGGAAATTAATTTGGGACCTTCATATACAAAGCCCGTATATAATTGAATTAAATCAGCGCCGGCGTCGATTTTTTCGACAGCGGCCTCAGCAGAATGAATACCTCCAACACCGATGATTACAAAGGGAGATTTTTGCTGAGCTTTTAGATACCGAATAACCTCCGTAGATCGATTTCTAAGCGGAGCACCACTGAGTCCGCCCGTTTCAGCAACGAGATGTTGATCCGATTTTAGATTCGATCGGGCGATAGTAGTGTTAGAAGCGATTACACCCTCAAGCTTCACATTCTCAACAATTTCAATGATATCATCTAATTGATGATTGGTTAAGTCGGGTGCGATTTTTAAGAGAATTGGCTTTTCAGCAGTTGATCCTGCAAGATTCTTACACTCTAATTTCAAGGTACTTAACAACCGCTCTAATGGCTCTTTCTCTTGCAGCTCTCTTAAACCTGGCGTATTTGGCGAACTAACATTCACCACAAAGTAATCTACATAGGGGTAGAGTGTTCTAAGGGCATAAAGGTAATCATCAACGGCATTTTCATTAGGGGTGATCTTGTTCTTACCGATATTTCCGCCAACAATCGTTCGATGTGATTTACCAAGTCGATGAACGGCTGCATAAACCCCACTATTGTTAAATCCCATTCGATTAATGATCGCATCGTCTTTCTTTAACCGAAACAATCTCCTTTTTTCATTACCAGGCTGTGGCTTTGGAGTAAGCGTCCCAATCTCAACAAATCCAAATCCTAAATCACCAAAGGCATTATATCGTTTAGCATCTTTATCGAAACCCGCAGCTAAACCTACTGGATTATCGAAAACGATACCCATTACTTCTTTTCTGAGTAAAGCACTTTTACTGACGAATAAGGATTTATACAATCGGGTAAATCCGAAAGCTTCTGCGATTCCTAGAAGACGGAAAGCAATATGATGAGCTCTTTCAGCGTCGAATAGGAATAAAATGGGGCGAATGAAAAATTGATACATCATTAAAAAGGGGTGCGTTGCACCCCTATAATTTTAATTGAAAAATGTCTTTATTTGGCAGCCGACTCTCGTTTACTCAATTCGTGAGAGATCGAACTACTTTCAAATTTTAGTTTACCAGCAGAGGTTTCAATCACCACCGTTTGATTACCTTCATTAATATCGGATATCTTACCGTGTAATCCACTCTTGGTTACTACCTTATCACCCTTCTTAAGGGCTTCGATAAACTTCTTCTCTTCTTTTTGACGTTTAACCTGTGGGCGAATCATAAAGAAATACGCTACCGCGAAAATCAGTAAAAGAGGAACAAATTGGTTAAGTGCTTCCATCTAAAACTACTTCTTCATTGGAACATCAAAAGCTCCCGAACCCTTAGGCTCGATAAAAGCTTTAATTCGTAACATTTCAGTTCC
>JAYPSS010000002.1:0-11007 GCA_038133115.1 Flavobacteriaceae bacterium
TACTTTCCGCCAGAATTTTTTGGACACCAAGCCTCAATATTTCCATGTCTTCCCGCGCTAACGCAATACGGTACATCTGGTAGTCGATCACAAGGCGACATTCGCAGCTGGTCGATAGCCGCTGCGTAAACAAAAGGTTTGAAAGTAGAGCCTACCTGACGGGCGCCTTGAACCACATTGTCGTATTGAAAATGCTTGTAGTCTGCGCCGCCAACCCACGCTTTGATGTGTCCCGTCTGAGGATCGATACTCATTAGTGCTCCTCGAAGATGGGACTTGTAATATAAAATCGAGTCATAAGGAGTCATCACTGTGTCGCGTTCCTTGCTCGGAGCCTTCCAATCAAAGACTGTCATCTCAGTAGGAACATAAAAACTAGCTTTAATAAGAGTGTCTGACTTGCCTTGTGCGCGGAGCGATCTCCAACGATCACTGTTTCGCATGGCACGATCAACAATCTCCTCAACCTGCTCCAATTCTAGGTCGATAAACGGTGCTGTTGGATTAGTATCCTGTTTTTGCTGTCTAAAAAAAGCTGATTGCAAGTTAGAAAGGTGGCTTTCCATTGCGTCTTCAGCATTCTGCTGTAGCCTGCTATCTATCGTGGTATAGACACGTAAGCCGTCTCGGTAAATGTCGTAAGTCTCTCCTGTTGATTTCGGGTTTTCACGCACCCAGTTTTTTAACCACGACTGTAAATGCATTCTAAAATAGGTGGCCAAACCTTCGTTGTGGGAGTTTTCTGGAGTAAAACGAATATCAAGAGGCGTTTGCTGTAACGAGTCACTTAGCTTCTCATCGAGGTAGCCATACTTGACCATCTGGTTTAAAACCGTATTACGCCTAGAAGTAACTAATTCTGGTCTCCGAACCGGGTTGTAGAGGGAGGAATTTTTAAGCATTCCAACGAGCATGGCACTCTCTTTCACCTCTAGTTCTTGAGGCGTTTTATTGAAATAGATTCGAGCGGCATTTTCAATTCCGTCTGCTAAATAATTAAAATCGTAATTGTTGAGATACATCTGAATGATCTCCTCTTTGGTATAGTTGCGCTCTAAACGAACGGCAATCACCCACTCTTTAATCTTCTGTTGAAGGGCCTCCTTTAAATTTCTTGAACGAACACCCACAAATAGCTGTCGGGCAAGCTGCTGTGATATTGTCGAGGCACCTCCTCTTTTGCCAAGAAAGACCACTGCTCGTGCAAATCCTCGAAAATCAATTCCAGAATGGTCGAAAAATCGAGCGTCTTCGGTGGCAACAAGCGCATCAATAAGTGACTTTGGAAGATCCCTGTAATCTACCGGGCTTCTGTTGTCTGCCAAATAGAACTTACCTAATAATAGGCTGTCTGAGGAATAGATATGGGTGGCGAGATTCGATTCTGGATTTTCTAATTGCTCAAAGGTGGGCATCTCCCCAAACTTACCCGTAGCTGCGCTTTGAAAAACAAAATATATACCAGCAACTCCGAAAACAAACAGAACCCAGAGAAGGACAATTATTCTTCGATACATCTATTAGCTATTCTCTCGGTTTTTATTCTGATTCCTTCTTCGATTCTGTCCCGAATTTCTTCTAGGTTTATTCGAAGCGGTCTTCTCCATATTAGGATTAGCCGTCTGCTTTGGAGCGCCAGAATCATTCGTTGGCTTAGGCTTTCTGTTCTTGTTTCTTCGCTTATTTCTTCTTTTCGGTTGATCAAAACGAGTTAAGCTATCCTCAGTCAGAGATTGCTCAGGGTCTGGCGCCATCTCATCAATGGTCTGTACTTCTATTTGATAGGCCTCAAGAGAATCAATCTTAATACCCTCTTTATTGATTGCCAAAATTTCATTCACCCGATCTTTGTCAAGGGTGTGCCAATTGGTGGCATCGTTCTTATAGGTGAACCATAAGAGCCCCTTGAAAATGTCTACCTTCTGGCAGAAGGCAACCCCTTTTTCTGTTTGTAACTTACAATCAGTCGGTGGAAACCCTTTAAGTGCATCGAGATAAGTGTCTAACTCAAAGTTGAGACAGCATTTCAGTTTTCCACACTGACCGGCTAGTTTTTGAGGATTCAAAGCAAGTTGCTGATAACGCGCTGCGGAAGTGCTCACCGCTCTAAAATCAGAGAGCCAAGTTGAACAGCAAAGTTCTCGACCGCAAGAACCAATACCTCCTAATCTTTGGGCTTCTTGACGATAGCCAATCTGTCGCATTTCTATTCTTACGCCAAAAGCACGAGCCATGTCCTTTATTAACTGACGAAAATCTACTCTAGCCTCGGCCGTATAGTAGAAGGTAGCTTTTGAACCGTCTCCTTGAAGTTCTACATCGGAGATCTTCATCTCAAGGTTTAGAGAGATCGCAATTTCTCTGGCCCGCTTCTGAATCTCGTCTTCTCGCTCTCTAGCTTGATGCCAAACCTCAATATCTCTTTGAGACGCCTTGCGATAAATCTTACCTAAGTTCGGTTCATCCACTGCAACTGCCTTGCGCTTCATTTGAACTTTAACAAGCTCACCGGTAAGGGTTACAATCCCGACATCATGACCCGATGCTGCCTCTGTAGCGACCACATCGCCCATTAAAATCGGGAGCTTATGGGTGTTTTTGAAGAATTCCTTGCGGCTGTTTTTAAAGCGAACCTCAACAATGTCAAAACGCTCCTGCCCCGCAGGCAACGACATGTTCTCTAACCAATCAAAAACGGTAAGTTTATTACAGCCATCTTTTCCGCAAGTACCATTGTTCTTGCAGCCCCTGACTTTTCCATCCTTACTTGTTGAACACGATGCGCACGACATAATTCGAAAATGAACCTTAAAGGTACGACAAAGGAAAACCGGCTACAACTAAGCCTTATATTTAAGCTTTGGAGATCGCCCTTTTTTAAAGATTTTGTTGCTTACTGTTTTTCCCTTTCGGAGCGCTTTTTGCTCCTCTTCGGGCAATGCGACAATATCCATACACTCTTCACTACAACAATGGTTCATCTTCGAAGCACAGCTCTCACACTGGATGAAAAGCAAATGACATCCTGAATTCGCGCAATTTACATGAGTGTCGCAAGGCGAGCCACACTGGTGGCAAACGGCAATTACATCATCAGAAATACATTCTGCACGGCGTTCGTCAAAAACAAAGTTTTTGCCTAAGAATTTATTCTCCAATCCTTGAGCTCTAACCTGTCGAGTATACTCAATAATTCCACCTTCTAATTGGTATACCTGTTTAAAGCCTTTGTGTTTGTAGTAGGCACTGGCCTTTTCACAACGAATACCCCCGGTACAATACATCACCAATTTTTTTGACTCTTTATGGTCTTTGAGTTGTTCTTCAATGAGGTCTAAAGAATCTCTAAAGGTATCTACATCAGGACAAACCGCATTTTTGAAATGTCCGATTTCACTTTCGTAATGGTTACGCATATCGACCAGCACAGTGTCTGGATCTTCGATAAGTTCATTGAATTTCTCAGCGCCGACATGAATTCCCTTGTCAGTAACATCAAAAGACCCATCGTCTAGTCCATCAGCCACAATTTTGTCCCGAACCTTAACCTTAAGTTTCAAGAACGACATGTTATCTTGTTCAATAGCGATGTTTAATCTTACATTTTCTAGAAAAGAAATGCTATCTAAGTGCGTTTTGAAGGCGTCAAAATTAGGCGCAGGAACAGAAAGTTGTGCGTTAATACCTTCTTTAGCCACATAAATTCTACCCAGAACGTCTAAGTCATTCCAAGCTAGAAATAAATGATTACGAACGAGTTGAGGGTTCTTGAGGTGTGCGTATTTATAGAACGAGATCGTGAGCCGGTCAACACCAGCTTGCTCAATTAGAACAGCTCGCTCCTTCGCGCTTAAGGTATTGTACAGTTGCATGCTATACGATGTTTTAAGTTAGAAAGATTCGATAAAAGTTGAACAAAAGTACATTTTTTCAACAATTTCATTCTTCTGCAACATTGATGCATGGGAATGCTTTAAATTTGGAAATAGTCCAAATGAATAGATATGAGCAAAGAACAAGAAGCTAAGTTAAAAGCACTTCAACTTACCCTAGACAAATTAGATAAAACCTACGGTAAAGGTGCCGTTATGAAAATGGGAGACTCGGTAGTACAAGAGGTCGAAGTTATTTCTTCGGGTTCTATCGGTCTAAACGCCGCTCTAGGCGTTGGGGGGTTTCCGAAAGGTAGAATTATAGAAATCTACGGTCCTGAATCTTCAGGAAAAACTACGCTTACCCTACATGCAATTGCAGAGGCTCAAAAAGCGGGGGGTATCGCAGCATTTGTTGATGCAGAGCACGCTTTCGATCGTTTCTATGCGGCAAAACTAGGTGTAGATATAGATAATCTAATTATTTCACAGCCCGATCACGGAGAACAAGCGCTTGAAATTGCGGATAATCTTATTCGATCAGGGGCCATCGATATAATTATTATTGACTCTGTAGCGGCATTAACGCCAAAGAGTGAGATTGAAGGAGAGATGGGTGATTCTAAAATGGGTTTACACGCTCGACTAATGTCTCAAGCACTTAGAAAACTTACCTCAACCATTTCAAAAACCAACTGTACGGTGATTTTCATTAACCAATTACGTGAGAAGATTGGTGTAATGTTTGGTAACCCAGAAACGACAACAGGGGGTAATGCCCTTAAATTCTACGCCTCTGTTCGACTAGACATCCGCCGTTCAAGTCAAATCAAAGATGGTGACTCTAATGTAATGGGTAATAAAACCAAGGTTAAAGTGGTTAAAAACAAAGTTGCTCCTCCTTTTAAAACCGCTGAATTCGATATCATGTATGGTGAAGGAATTTCAAAAGTTGGTGAAATTATCGACTTAGGCGTGGCCTATGAAATCATTAAAAAAAGCGGGTCTTGGTTTAGCTACGAGGACAGCAAATTAGGTCAGGGTAGAGATGTTGTTAAAGCGCTACTTTTAGACAATCCAGATCTATCTGAGGAAATTGAAAACAAAATTTACGAGGCTCTTAACCACGTGAACTCATAACTGGCTCATTAGTCAGCTCTTCAATAAAAAGATCTCTTACGTCTTCTCGAAACTTTTCGAGTTCGTCTTTAGAATAAGTGCCCGCCTTTATGGTGGGCATTATTTTATATCTCAATATGCCCGGTCCACCGTGATAGAGGTCCCAGTTAATTCGCTTCTTACAATCGTAATTGATAATCGGTACAATGGGCAAATCATGAGTTAAGGACATTGAAAAGGCTCCGTTCTTAAACCGATCAAGCATTACAGACGAGTCAGGAACTCCCCCTTCAGGATAAATAGCAATAGAAGCTCCATTTTTAACTCGTTCTTGAACGCTCTGATAGACTTGCTTTCTACTCTCCTTATTCGACCGGTCAACCATGATTACCGCACGCTTATAAAAGAAACCGAAAATCCAGATTTTCTGCAGCTCGGCCTTACCTACAAAAACCACCGGTTTTTTACAGATTCTTAGCATCAACATCACATCGAGCATACTGGTGTGATTCATTACCATAATCGCTGGAGTATTTGGCAATTTTTCAGAACCTCTCACCTTTCTAATCGGCGTTCCCATCATAAATAGAATAAAGGGAGCCCATATAGATCGGGCGCACCAGTAAACTAAGGGGTACGTTTTTCTAGAACTAACTCCAATCAGCAGAAGAGGAGAAAAAAAGAGCACCGGTAGCGCCGATACCACATAAAACCACGCCTTATAAATGATGTAGCCTGAATTTTTGATGAATCTCAACACGGATTCGAAAGTATAACTTTTTAAATTTTTGTAACTATGTAATCTAAATTTTGCAGATGGCACGAATCCTTACCGGAGTACAAAGTACAGGAACTCCTCACCTTGGGAATATACTTGGAGCAATCCTACCAGCAATATCTCTGGCAAATAGTGCAGAGAACGATTCTTATTTATTTATCGCTGATATGCATTCGCTCACCCAGATTAAGGATGGTGAAACCTTAAGAGCGAATACCTTTTCAACCGCGGCAACCTGGCTATCCTTTGGTCTAGATGTTGACAAAACGGTATTCTATAGACAAAGCGACGTTCCTGAGGTTACCGAGTTGTCTTGGTATCTAAGCTGTCTATTCCCCTACCAAAGACTTACTCTTGCACATTCATTCAAGGATAAGGCTGATCGTTTAGAAGACGTGAATGCCGGACTATTTACCTATCCCATGCTTATGGCTGCTGATATTCTTCTTTATGATGCAGAACAAGTACCTGTAGGTAAGGATCAATTGCAACACTTAGAGATGACAAGAGACGTTGCTCAGCGTTTTCACAATAAATACGGTGAAACCTTTGTCTTACCAGAAGCGACAGTCAACGAGAGCACGATGTACATCCCCGGCACTGATGGCCAAAAAATGAGTAAGAGCAAAGGAAACCTCATCGATGTTTTTGCTCCCGAAAAAGAGCTTAAAAAGCAAGTGATGGGTATTCTTAGCGACAGCAAAAGCCTTGAAGAGCCTAAAGATCCTTTAACAGACACCACTTTTGCATTGTATAAGTGCCTTGCTCCACAAGATGAGATAGAAGCGATGAGCGCGAACTACTTGGCTGGAAATTACGGCTACGGACATGCAAAAAAAGCATTATTAGAACTTATTCTTCAAACTTTTCAGGAGCCAAGAGAGAAATATGAATATCTACATGCGCATCCTCAAGAAGTCGAAGATGCCTTACAGCAAGGAGCAGAAAAGGCTAGAAAAACAGCCCAAGCCGTGCTTCAAAGAGTACGAGAAAAGGTTGGCTTCTAACCTAGATTGAATAGGAGTTGTCTGGGTTGTGAATCACCTGATCCTCTAAATGCATTTGTAGTAATAGCTCTAATACGGCATCCTTTTCAAGTCCTGATAATTGAATGATTTGACTAGGATAAAGCTTTTGGTGGAATTTTAATAGCTCATAAATTTTTAGAGTTTTTGCATCTTTCGGAAGCTTCTTCGAGAGTGATTTTCTCAAAGGGAAGTGAACCCCTAAATGAGTGGCAATGGTTTCAGGCCTTTCATACAGTACCGCAGAATGATTTGCGATTAAACGATTACACCCCTGCGATGCTTCTTTATAAATATCACCCGGCGAGGCAACCAAATGGCCGTTGTAATCCTTCGCAAAATTAGCTGTAACCAAACTACCACCTCGCTCCGCAGACTCTACCACCCAAAAAACGTCTGCCATGCCCGCTATTAGTCTATTTCTGGCAAGAAACCTCCCCTTGTGAGCAGGACTTTGTATAGGATATTCTGAAAACGTAAACCCATTTCGCTCTAATCCCTTACGCAATGTAATATGCGATTTAGGATAGGTATGGTCTAGACCATGAGCTAGAACACTGTGAACCGTAAACCCAGAATTGCTTGCAACACTTTGGGAATAACTGTCGACACCATATCCAAACCGCTAATGACCTCAAAATTAGGTTCATGTGCTATTTGAAAAAATTCATCTATTTGGGCTTTCCCATAAGAGGTCATCTTTCGGGTACCAACAATAGCAAGAAGCGGTAGTCGCCGATTAGATGCGCCAGCTTCTCCTGTTCGATAGATAAGAACAGGAGCGTCACTCATCTTGTTTGAGTTAAAAGGATATTCTTTGTCGGGAAAGGAAATTGCTTTTACTCCCATTGCTTCTTGCTTTCTGTAAATCTCGAGGGCCTTAAGACACTTTGTTTTGTCTAAGGGATTTATTTTATATACCGATGAGTATTTTATTGTGTCTCCCCTTATCAAAAAATCAACAACCCGTTGATTATCATTGTTTAACAAAAGAAATTCTCTAAGATTTTTAGGGGAAAGCCCTGAAAATTGACTCAATAAAAACAAGGCCTCATACGTGGTTAGTTTCGAAAACATGCTTAAAGGTATCCCTGTGGGCTGAAGAATACTTGCAGCCCAATAATAGACCTATAAGAATTGAGTAAATTTTAAGATATTTGTGTCTATGCATCTTGCCCCATATATCGAAACGCTTCTTGAAGAGAGAAACTTCATCATACTGCCTGGTTTTGGAGCTTTTGAACCAGGGGCCTATTTAGGAATTAGCATCAATGAAAACGGTGAACTTCTTCCTCCAAAACGTGCCGTTTCATTTAACCCGCTTTTGTCAAACGATGATTCTGTATTAGCCGCAGTAATCGCTTCAAAGGAACTTTTAGAAGTTGATGACGCAAAGGCAAAATTGAAAGCATTGGTATTTGAATGGAAAACAACACTTAATAAAGATGGAGCTTTAGTCGTTGAAGGTTTGGGAAGGTTTGAAAAAGCGAATGGCCTAATTCAGTTAATCACAGAAGCTTCTGAGCTTAAATTAGGGGGGTTTGGTCTCCCTGCCGTAGCTCCTCCATCCAAAAAATTACAAGTAATTAAGGAGGCGGCCCAACCTGTTCAGAAAGAAGCTGAACAACCAGAAGCCGAAAGACCTAAAGAGCATAAGCCAATCAAAAAAGCTGAAGAGAAACCTGAAACGATCGAAGAAGCAGCTTTCGCTCCTTCCTTTGCCTATCAACTAGCCATCGTTCTTGCGACAATAGCCGTCTTATCGGTAGGCTATTTCTTCTATTCTCAACTAAAAGGTGTAGACCTAAGCAACCTAATTTAGAATGAAGTCGAAAACCCCCTCTGACTCTAGAACCGTAACTACTGATTTAGTACTTCCTAGCGAAACCAATCACTTAAGCCATCTGTTTGGTGGAGCGCTATTGTCCAAGATGGACCGCGCCGCTTACATCACTGCAAGACGCCATAGTAGAAGAATAGCCGTGACCGCATCGGTAAACCATGTCGCATTTAACACCGCAATTCCACTAGGCAGTGTGGTTACCATAGAGGCGAGCGTTTCACGAGCTTTTAAAACCTCAATGGAGATCTTTATCGATGTATTTATTGAAGATCGAATTAGTGGGGAGCGCACCAAGGCCAATGAAGCCATTTACACTTTTGTAGCTGTTGACGATACCATGAATCCGGTTGAAGTTCCAGAGATTATTCCCGAAACTGAACTAGAGAAATCAAGATATGAGGCTGCACTTCGAAGAAAGCAACTAAGCTTGGTCTTAGCTGGTAAGATGAAACCTCAAGAAGCTAATGAATTAAAGGCGATATTCGACATAGAATAGCCCTCTAAAGCCTGTAAACCCATTCTTCTGGGTTAAGCCTAGTCGTATTCTTGTAAAGATAAAATTTGAGAAGTGTTTGTCCGCTCACCTTGTCGGTGTGAAGGGTTCCAAGACTTTGCTTTGCAGCCACCTTATCCCCTTCTTTAACACTTACGTCCTGAAGATTGTAATACATGGTAATATAATCACCATGACGAACATATACCCCTTTTATTCCCTGACGGCTGATCATTACATTCATCACTTCGCCGTCATAAATCGCTCTAGCTTTTGAACCAGATTCTGTGGCAATAGTAACTCCGTTATTGAAGTGCTTCAAAGCCGGATATAACTTGTCGGCATAGGTGCCGTAACCAATACTTTTTATTCCCTTTTCTACCGGCCAAATGTGTCTTCCTTTATTTCCTTCGAAACTTTTAGCTAATGCTTCTGCCTCGGGGGTGAGTACAAACCCGTCTTTTGAGCTCGCCTTTTTGGCCTTAGCTAATCGCTCTCTATTTGCCTTTTCAATCGCCTCGCGAATCAATCGGTCAATTTCAGAATCAATGCGTTTTCGCTCTTTATCTCGATCTGCTAGTTCTCGGCGATAAGCCCTTTCTTGCTTACGTGCATTAGCAATCAGTACTTCTTGTTTTTCGCGGTCTGAGATTAAAGCTCTCTGCTGGCGCCGATTTTCTTCAACCTTCGCTTCTTTTTGCTTCAGTTGATCCTCTAATGTGGCCGAAATTTGTTGTAGTTCTTCTTGTTTGCGCACAAGCCGCTCAGCTTGGGTGGTTCGATAAGAAGCGTATTGTAATAGGTAATTCCACCTTCTTCGCGCATCCTTGAAGCTGTCAGCTGCTAGTAAAAACAGCCATTTATTCTTCTCGACTTTCCGCTTATAGGAATTGACAATTACTTTCTCGTAATCTTGTTTGATTACTTCGATTTGATCCTTTAGGTCGCTGATTCGGTTATTGCTTTCTGCTATCTGTCGCTGTAGCAGTTGCACTTCGTTTGCAGTAAGCTCGATGAGGCTCTCAAGGGCATACCTCTTGTTGTCAAGGAGCTGAATTTGATCAATAGCCGATCCTTTTAAACGCACTTGTTGCTGTAACAACCGCTCCATCTGAGCAATTTCTGTCGCGATCTCCTCTTTGCGTTTTTCAAGATTTCGTTGCTGCTGCGTCTTCTGCTGTGCAAACGAAAAATTACAAACGGTTAGAAATACAACTAAAAAGAACCTGAAACGCTTCATTTAATCGAAGTAAAACCTGATGGTATTTGAAAAGGCAAAGTCAATTTCTTATCGAGTTGAACGCCCTCTAGTTCTAAATTGAGCACTCGATCTCCTGCAACTAATTGTATAACCTCTGGTGTATACGAGTCCTTGTTCTTGTACTGGTAGGTGATTTTCAGCTTATCAAACCCTTCGATCTGAAACTCTTGAAAGCTAATTTGGGACCTATTAGTAGAGAGTCCAACCCGATAATAACCTTTGGCGGGGTAGCTTAAGTTTCCGCTAAATACTCGACTGATCACCGTCTTATTGGTGAGCAAATTAACCTCCTTTCGTTCTGATTCTTGCAGACCCTGAAGAGATTCTAAAAACAACGGTTGACCCAGAAAAAGCCTTTCAATATGCTGGTAACTTAATTGAGCAGGAATGATGGTTTCAATGACTGAGACAGAGCCTTTGTAGTAGGTTCGATCTAGGCGGTTGTAGAAGGCCACTTCCTTAGGAGATAACAAAGCTTTCGCAACCCCGAGTGGCGCACTTAAAAGGATTCCTTCGCTTGGCTTTATTCGCATGGATAGCGTAACGGCCTTGGTGTCGGCGTCGTTTTTCAATTCGGCCTTAATTCGAGCTCTAATCCCCTCTGATTCTTGAAAGT
>JAYPSS010000002.1:11107-29812 GCA_038133115.1 Flavobacteriaceae bacterium
TCGTTTTTCAATTCGGCCTTAATTCGAGCTCTAATCCCCTCTGATTCTTGAAAGTTTCTTTGGTTAACCTCTAGCGGATGTGATCCTGTACGATTCGAAACGGCGTTCGCGCCTGGCCTGAGTAAGGCACATGAAGTAAAGCTGAGTGCTAATACATAAAGGGCTGCCCGTTTCTTTATCATTCTATTCTAATGCGCTGTAATCTCCTAAACTAAGTGAAGTAAAGTCGCCGTCATAGATAACGTGATTTCCTATCATTGAGTTTTGAATCTTTGCGTTTGAGATTTTTGACTGAGACTGAATAATCGTGTCCTTGATTTCGCAATTGTCGATCTGTGTTTGGCTTCCGACCGAAACATAAGGGCCTATGGTACTGTTGTAAATCTTGGCTCCTTTCGCTATGCTACATGGCTCTACGATAGTGCTGTTTACGATTTCAGCCTCATTATTAATTAAAGCCTCTCCTTCTTCGTGTAGAAACCCTAACATTCGACGGTTGGTCTCCACGGTGATCGCTTTGTTCCCACAATCCATCCACTCTGCCACCTCAGCGGTCATGAATTTCTTGCCGGCCTGCATCATTCGTTTAATGCCATCATTAATCTGGTATTCCCCACCATTCACAATTTCATTATCAAGAACATAAGTGAGCGCATCTCTTAGTTCTTCAACGGCTTTAAAATAGTAGATGCCAATAACCGCCTTGTCAGACACAAAAGTGGTCGGCTTTTCTACTAATCCTTGAATTTGACCGTTGTCGTCTAGTTCAACGACTCCATAAGCTTCTGGGTTTTCAACCTGTTTCACCCATATCACACTATCTGCGGAGGCGTCTAATTCGAACTTTGCGCGAATTAGCGTGTCTGCGTATGCGATTACGGCCGGGCCGTCTAGAGATGGTTTGGCACACATGATCGCGTGACCTGTTCCTAAAGGCTGATCTTGACGATAAATCGAAGCTTTGGCTCCTAAACTCTCTGCGAGTTCAGTTAAGGAGGCCTCTACATCTATACCAAAAAAGGCTTCATCTCCGATGACAAAAGCGACCTCGTCGATAGGTTCGTCTAGTATAGCCGCTATGTCTCTAACAAGACGGTGCACGATGGGGCTTCCGGCTACAGGAACTAAGGGCTTTGGAACAGTTAGGGTATGCGGTCTAAGGCGCGAGCCTCTTCCTGCCATGGGTACGATAATTTTCATTGGTTTTGTTTATGCGGTTCCTGTACTACCGAATCCTCCAGATCCACGATCTGACTCATTCAAAGATGTTACCTCTTGCCAGCTCGCAACTTCGTGCTTGGCAATTACCATTTGAGCGATTCGCTCTCCGTTTTCGATAGTAAAATCCTCATTTGAAAGGTTCACTACGATCACTCCTATTTCTCCTCGATAATCTGCATCGATGGTTCCTGGCGAATTAACCAGCCCGATTCCCTTTTTAGCTGCTAATCCACTACGGGGACGGATTTGAGCCTCATATCCTTCAGGCAATTCAATAAATAAGCCTGTCGGAACAATGGCTCTCATCAAGGGCTTCAACACAATAGGTTCTGGGTTATTTGCTCGAAGGTCCATTCCTGCCGACTGAGAAGTCTGGTAGCTAGGTAATGGATGAGACGATTTGTTAATGATCTTAACGGGTACCATAAGATGTAAAGAGTCTTTTTAAAGTTGATCTTTCAATGAGTATAACAAAGCTACTAAATAAGAGGAGGAACAGTAAGGCCATCCATAAGCTTGTCGAAAAGAAAAAGAAATGGATAAGCGAAAGGGTCACAGAGATGGTAAGGTATCCCAACATAGGAGCAATCTTGTATGGAATAGGATACGATTTCATCCCCCACAAAAACGAAATCAACATCATCGCCCCGTAGGCTGCTAGAGTGGCTATTGCTGCGGCTATGTATCCGATTTGTGGAATAAGGTAGCTGTTTAAGCCGAGGGTGATTAGGGCCCCTAAGCCTGAAATCACCGCGCCCACATAAGTTCGATCTGTAATCTTGTACCAAACCGAAAGGTTGTGATAAACTCCTAAAAACAACGCGCCGAGCAACACAAAAGGAACAATAATTAAGCCTTCTCTATAGATTTCATCACGTAGAAAAATTTCGGCAATGGGTTGCAAGAACACCATAACCGCTAGGTAGATGATACTAGCTAAGGCGACAAAAAAATAGGTGACCTCTGCATACTGTTTCTCCTTATTCTCCTTTTTTGCTTCTCTAAAAAAGAAGGGCTCTACTCCCATTCGATAGGCGGTTGCAAAGAGTGTCATAAAAACTCCGAGTTTATAGCATGCTCCGTAAATCCCTGCTTCTGCTTCACCCGCCAATCTGGTTAGGATAATCTTGTCAAATACTTCGTTAATGGTAAAAGCAATTCCTGCTAGCATTACTGGCATAGCATACCTCAAGAGTTGTTTGTACAACTTATAATCGAATACCGGTTTGTATCTGAAATAAACGGGGAGCATCCAAAAAAGAGTGAAAGCACTAGCGATGATGTTAGCTTCAAAGATGGCGTCGATTTCATGACCCAAGAATCTGGTTCCTGAGAACTTCAGGTAATAAATGTTTAGGCCAACATTGATCACGACGTTGATCGATTTTACCACCGCATACCTTGTGGCTTGTTCTTGTGCTCTGAGATAAGCAAAAGGAATGACAACCAGCGCGTCGAGAATTAAAATATAAACGGTCTTCTTTACAAACTCTGGTTGAATTCCGGTGGCTGACCCAATAAATTCATAGAAAAGGATTCCAATACCGAGCAAGGCCGAAGAAGATGCAGCAAGTGCCCAGATTGAGGTGGTTAAAACACGATCTGGCCTATCACTTTTATGATAAAATCTGAAGAACGCAGTCTCCATTCCGTAGGAGAGCAGCACGTTAAAAAAGGCAATCCAAGAATAGATAAAAACATACTGACCGTAGCCCGCTGCTTGATCAAAGGTTGAGGTATATAAGGGTAATAGGAGAAACGATAATGCACGAGGAAGCACCGTGGCTAACCCATAGACAAATATCTGTTTTCCTAAACGCTTAATGGTCTCCATAAATCTACTGTCTTATGATCGGACGACTTAACGGCGGTAAGATAAGTTTGGTTTTGCGATTTGGACGTCTCAAACAATAAATAAAAACTTCTTCACCCTCCCGATAAACATCTAATCTCAAACGGTAGGAGTCTTCTAGTCGATCAAGCGTTTTTGGTACACCCGCTATCGCTGCTGTCCACCCACAAGAACTCCATTCTGCTAGTTGAAAAGTAACCTCAAAATAGGGTTTTCCCTCTGCTCTTCCAGGTAAAACTTGATGAGCAACGACACGATCAACAGGATAATGATCTGGATAAGCACCACACGACCACAATAGCCCCAGAAAGAAAAAAAGAAGAATACGAAACCTACTTTTCAAGACATAATTACTTATGTCCTAAAGATAAACAAACTGAGTCGGTGAACTACCCGTTAAGTGCCTCGGCTCCGCCTACAATCTCCAAGATCTCGTTGGTAATCGCTGCTTGACGCGCTTTGTTATAGGTAAGTTTTAACTGATCTCTCAGCTCCTTAGCATTATCTGTTGCTTTGTGCATAGCGGTCATTCTGGCGCCGTGCTCACTAGCAAAAGAGTCTCTTATAGCTTTGTACAACTGAATTTTTAGAGACTTAGGAATAAGTTCGTTTACAATTTCCTCTGCCGACGGCTCAAAAATGTACTCCTCGGTGGTCGCTTCTGAAGCATCTCCCTCCGCTACCATTGGCAAGAACGCTTCGTTCTTAACAATTTGAGTGGCTGCATTTTTAAACGAATTGTATACGAGTCTGATTTCGTCGTATTGTTCCGTAATAAAGGCTTCTATTAACTCGTTTGCGATTGTCGCAGAAGCGTCAAAAGTTAGATCATCAAAGATAGAGCTATGATCTCCAGCTCTTTTAGCTGACTTGAGGCCGTCTGCCGCTTTCTTTCCGATCGTTATAATTTCAACCGAGACCTCGTTACCATAAGACTCCGATGCCGCTTTAACCGCTTTAATGACGTTGGTGTTAAATGCCCCACAAAGCCCTCGATTTGAGCTAATAGCTACTAGGAGCACTTTTTTGGTTACTCGCTTTTCAGCATATACATTCTCAGTACCTTCTTCGAGATTTTGTCCTAAACCGGCCAATAAAAAAGAAAGCTTGTCGGCGTAGGGACGCATAGCAACAATAGCATCTTGAGCCTTCTTCAATTTAGCAGCAGAAACCATTTTCATGGCGCTCGTAATCTGCATGGTTGAAGAAACCGATGATATTCTGTTACGTATTTCCTTTAAGTTAGCCATAAAGCCTTTCTTATGCTTGGTGTCGTTTAGTTACTTCAGCAGCTACCTCAGTTAGTACTGCAATTGCCTCGTCGGTTAGTTTTCCTGCTTTCAAACTAGAAAGAACCTCTTGGTGACTCATTCTTAGCGTTTCAATATAGTCCTTCTCAAAAGCCTTAACTGCCGTTACAGGAACTTCTCTAAGTAGGTTTTTAGAACCTGCGTAGATAATCGCTACCTGATCTTCTACCGTGTAAGGATCGTTCTGTGCCTGTTTTAGAATCTCCACGTTACGACGTCCTTTTTCAATTACGTTAAGGGTTGCCGCGTCAAGATCAGAACCAAATTTAGCAAACGCTTCTAGCTCTCTAAACTGTGCTTGGTCAAGCTTTAAAGTACCCGCAACTTTCTTCATCGACTTAATCTGTGCAGAACCTCCTACACGCGATACAGAGATACCCACGTTAATCGCAGGACGAACCCCTTGGTTGAATAAATCTTGCTCTAGGAAAATCTGACCATCAGTAATCGAAATTACGTTGGTTGGGATATAAGCAGAAACGTCTCCCGCTTGTGTTTCAATGATAGGAAGAGCGGTTAGCGATCCTCCACCTTTTACTTTATCCTTTAGTGACTCTGGAAGGTCGTTCATGTTCTGAGCAATTGAATCATCTGCGATGACTTTAGCTGAACGCTCAAGTAGTCTAGAGTGAAGGTAAAAAACGTCTCCAGGATACGCCTCACGTCCCGGTGGACGACGTAGAAGAAGTGATACCTCACGGTAAGCTACTGCCTGCTTAGAAAGATCATCATAAACGATTAACGCTGGACGACCTGTGTCTCTAAAATATTCCCCGATTGCTGCACCAGCAAAAGGAGCATATACCTGCATAGGTGCAGGGTCTGATGCGTTTGCTGCAACAATGGTAGTATACGCTAATGCCCCTTTGTCTTCAAGAGTTTTAGCAATAGCAGCTACCGTTGAAGCCTTTTGACCAACAGCTACATAAATACAGTATACTGGTTCACCTGCATCATAAAATTCTTTTTGATTTAGAATCGTATCGATACAAACCGTGGTTTTCCCCGTTTGACGGTCACCAATAACCAACTCACGCTGGCCTCTACCTACAGGAATCATCGCGTCAATCGCCTTAACTCCTGTTTGAAGTGGTTCATTTACTGGTTGTCTGAAAATTACTCCAGGTGCCTTACGCTCTAGAGGCATCTCAAAGGTCTCTCCTTCAATAGCTCCTTTTCCGTCGATTGGCTCACCAAGAGTGTTAAGAACACGGCCAACTACCCCTTCTCCAACATTGATAGAAGCGATACGTTGTGTTCTCTTTACGGTAGAACCTTCTGTAATTTCTTTAGATGGACCAAGAAGTACAACACCTACGTTATCCTCTTCAAGGTTCAGTACAATCCCTTGCATTCCTCCGTCGAACTCAACAAGTTCTCCGTATTGTGCGTTAGATAGACCGTAAATACGTGCGATACCGTCACCAACTGCAAGTACAGTTCCTACCTCATCAAGGGTAGCGCTAGCGTCGAATCCTTCGATTTGCTTTTTTAAGATTGCTGAAACTTCAGCTGCTTTTACTTCTGCCATCGTTATAGACTATTAGAAAATTCTCTTTTTAATCGATTCAGTTGTTTTGAAAGACTTGCATCAAACTGCAGGTCGTTAATTCTAAGAACAAATCCACCAATAAGTTCAGGTACGATTTGTTTTTCAAGAGTTACCTCTGAATATCCAGAGGCCTTGATTTTTGCAATGATTTCGTTGTCAAAAGCTTCTGTAGTAGCCGAACTACTTTTCAGTTTTGCAACTACTGCTCCACGACCTTCATTGTGCTTTTCAGTGTAGCGAACAATAATATCTTGAAGTAATTCAAGTCGTTCGTTGCTAACAAGAGCATTAAGCAGGCCGCTGGTCAACGGATTTAAATCAGTGAAAATCTGATCGAGATATGCTCTTTTCACTCTGCTACTCGCAACCGGCGATTCAAGCACATCAACTAATTCTTTGTTTTCAGACAAAGTTAGTTGGATAGATGCTAGATCACTCTGTACGGCATCGACCGCATTCTTTTCAGAAGCTACAGCATACAAAGCTTTTGCGTATCGTAATGAGGCTCTCGAGTGTTTCATAGTTTATTTTAAGTTTACCTCTCCTAGTAAACCGTTCACAAATGACGCATCTTTTTTAGCGTCAGAAAGTTCTTCTTTCAATAATTTTTCAGCTACTGAAATAGAAAGTTGAGCTACCTCAGCTTTTAACTCTGCTAAAGCCTCCTTTTTCTCTACTTCAATGGCCTCTTTCGCGCTCGCGATAATTTTTGCGGCTTCTGCTTCAGCATTTGCTTCGGCCTCCGCAATCATCTTAGCCTTAATTTCACGAGCTTCTTTAAGCATGATGTCACGTTCTTCTCGAGCCTGATTAAAGAGCTTTTCGTTTGATGAAGAAATATTTTCCATCTCTTGCTTCGCCTTTTCTGCAGCTTCAAGAGCATTCTTGATCCCTTCTTCTCTTTCGTCAAGAGCAGAAACGATAGGCTTCCAAGCAAATTTTACCATTAAGAAAATCACAGCAAGCATTAACACGCTTTGCATGATGAATAGTCCTGGTGAGAAATCGTTTAATAATTGTTCCATTACTTTTTGCTGTTTTAGTGTAAGTGTTATTGGTCACCAACCGTAACCAATAACACTTGTTTTTTAAGGTCTTATTTTCCTAAGAAAAGGGCACCAAAGGCCAAACCTTCTAATAATGCAGCAATAATAATCATCGCTGTTTGGATCTTGTTGGTTGCTTCTGGCTGACGAGCAATACCTTCCATTGCACTACCGCCGATGTTACCAAGTCCGATTCCTGCTCCGATAACGATTAGGCCTGCACCTACTAAATTTGGAATTGTCATAATAATTGAACTATAGATTAAACAAACTTTTAATATTAATGATGTTCATGTTCTTCTACTGCCATTCCTATAAATAAGGCTGATAACATAGTGAATATATATGCTTGTAAAAAGGCAACAAGAAGTTCGATTAGTGTTAAGAAAAACGAAAGGGCTAATGAAAGTAACGTGGCTCCGGCAGCACCTAAAGTACTTTTCATAATGATTGCAATAGAAATCAGGCTCATAACCACGATATGACCTGCTGAAATATTTGCGAACAAACGAATCATCAGAGAAAATGGCTTCGTTAAAGTTCCAAGCAATTCGATGGGCGCTAGAATAATTTTCATAGGAACAGGAACTCCTGGCATCCAGAAGATGTGCTTCCAATAATCCTTAGTACCACTAAATTGTGTGATAAGATACGTGAAGAGTGCTAAGGTAAATGTTACAGCTAATTGTCCTGTAATATTAAACCCAAGCGGGGTAAGACCTAATAAATTCGATGTCCAAATAAAGAAAAATACCGTCATTAAAAAGCCTGTGAACCTACGATAGTGTTTCTCTCCGATGTTAGGTCTGGCGATCTCGTCTCGAACATATAAAATAAGCGGCTCAAGAACTCGGCCAAATCCTGTCGGAACAGCTTGCTTTTTGTATTGCTTAGCTAATCTGCCGAAAGCAAATAGCATGAGAAGACTGACAATTAAAAACCCGAATACGCTTTTCGTAATAGATAAATCTAAAACAGCATGGGCGTTAGTGGGATGGTGAGTCTCGTCAAACTCAACCGCATGAAAACCTTCATTTAATTCGTAAATCTTTTCGTGGTATTTAACTAATGAAACCCCGTCGCTTTCTACCACATGGTGACCTGAATCATCATGATGAAATTCAGAAGACATGAAAGTTCTTAACCCTTTTGAGCTGTAGACAATAACCGGTAGCGGAAATCCGATATGTTTGCGATGACCCTCTGCGTCATTATAGGAAAACAAATGAAAATCGTGAGCGTCCTTGATGTGATGAAGAATGTATTCACTAATTTCAGCTTCACTGCTTACCGCTCCATGATTGTCTGATTCACTTTCTGATTTTGGGGCTGCGCCAGAGGCAAATGCCGAACAAAAAACAAATAAACTTATTAAGCCGAGTAGCTTATTTTTACCAGATTTCCCTAGGTTCATGTGAGTTCTTTCTATCTATTCGATTTTCAAAATCGTGGCAAAGGTAAGTATTCTTCTCTAGTTATAAACCCTTGTCAATTATTTTTATTCGGTTGGTCTTGAGGCAGAGACATCAATACAGCTTGTAATCCAAAAACCTCTGCAAACAAAGAAATAGCAAGCGGAATTAAATGCACTGTTTTCTCCATGACACCGGTGCTCGAAAGTGTTTCCAGGTCGTCGAAGTACAATAGCATAAACGCAATTAATTTCAGGGCGAGAAACCCTAAATAGCCGAATCCAACATAGGCTGATTTGCCTTTCGTTATCAATATCAAAACAATCAAGCCTCCAAACAAAATCATTACGCCAAAAAACAGATAGAATGATCTTATTAGCCCATCACTAAAAAGAAAATGGATCAGGCTTAAAACAAGGGGTATTCTTATAGCTTTTAATACTTTCTTAATCATTTGTTTTCTTTTAGAACTTGAACAATCACTGAAGTCATGGCCAGAAAGACTCCGAAAAATGTGATCAAAGCAGGCATCCATTCTTTCTCAAAATAATCACCAAGCTTTTCGCCAATAAAATTAAAAGCCAGGATAATCAATGCCATTTGAATGGCAATCCCGCTATACTTTATCGCTGAACGAAATTTGTTGTCACTCATAGCGGCGCTTGTTTTTCAGAAAAAAGATCCCAATTCTTTGTTTGATAAGCCCTGATATAATCTGATTCTGTAAGGATATATAAAGGCACCAAAGACAGGAGCTCAACATTGTTGTCGATAAATTCCTGGATGTAAGAGGTCTCAAAAAAGCGATGAAGCACAGCAAGGGTATGGTCGGTGTCAAATTGTTCGATATAAGCCTTTGCTAAATAATTTTGCGCCAAGAGCGCTTTCGACAATCTGTTCTGAAATTCAACCTGCTCCTCTGAAGTCATTTTGCTGACATCCATTACTAATGAAACTCTGTTTTTAGCAGAATCGCTATTTGCTGCCTTTTCAGACTGAAGATTGATCACCTTAAGGGTTTGAATGGCCTCTCTTGATAAATAGCTGTTGGGGTAAAGCAGTCGTAACTGTTCTAGGGCCTTTTCAAAAGCTTCAAGACCTGCAATCTTAAACTCGTTTTTTGCAAACAAAAGAGCTGCAGAGGGGCTAACTCGTAATTGAGCTTTGTTAATGCTGTCAAATGTTGTTCGCAACTCTTGATGTTTACGATCGATGTATAGCTTTGCCAATCGTTGCTCTAAGGCAATCGTTTCTATCCCTTTTGAATTTAGGTGTCGGGAAAAAAGACTGTTCGGATGCTCCTTAAGCAATCTGTTTTTATAAAACTGAGCGGCAACCTGGTCTGTGTCAACGCTGATCAAATAGAGCGTGTATAGCGTGTTTGCCTGTATCAAATCAGAAGAGTCTTCTAATAATGGCTCCAATAATTGTACGGCGCTTGAGTAATCATCAAAGGTGTAGTAGTAAATAGAGGCACTTGAAAAAAGCGCTTCAATTTTTTCTTTAATTAAATCTTCAACAGCCTCTGCATTGCCCGGAATCTCTCTAAGTCTTTGCGCAACAGCAGAATTGATTTCACTTTCTATAATTGACGTCGGAGCTGAAACGCGCTCATCTAGTTGTTTGCTTTTTTTAATCTCCGCCTCTGCAATGGCGCGTTCTGGAGAAACACTTCGAAGCGACCAGTAATCAACGTTGGATCGAGCTCCCCATTGTTTTTCAAAGGCTAATTTTCCAGATTTTATCAGTTGATCATTGTTAAAATAAAAGCCAGATACACGCTCTGTCTCCGAATCTTCGTTTTCCGCTTGATCGATTTCAGCCAACAATTGTTCGGCGCGCTCTTGGTTCTGTTTGGCTTCGATTTCTTTGCGAACTTTCGATGTTATTCGACTGAATCTATCCGCTTCGGTAAGTTCGGCGTAAGCGAGAAGTGTATCTATTTCTGATGCGCGATCTAGTAGTACAAATAGTTCTGAAATCTGTTGGTGGGCTCCTTGACGAGCCTCTAATTTCAAGGGGTCGATGAGCGATTGATGTTGTAGTAAACTGTCTAAATACGACAGTGCACCACGATAATTTTTTCGCTCTAGTTCAAATGCTATAAGAGTGTCAAAATTTGCAATTTGCAATGCCGGTGACCCCAATTCATTCGAATTTTCAAAATGCGAAATGGCGTTTTGAAGAAATTGATTGGCGGTAGTGTCGTTTCTGAATAACCTCAGTTCTTTTAATCCCTTAGAGCGGTAAATAAGCCCTCGGTCTTCGTAGTTGTTCCATCGGTTAAGCATCCGGTCTAAGGCCTTGTGATAATCTTCGGTGTTTAGATTCTCTTGATCTGTCAAGGCTATTTGGGCGAGTATTCGGTACGGAGCATAACGATAGCTTTTATCATTAGCTAGTTGTTTCAGAAGTTGATTGGATGAAACCTGTTGGTCTTGCTTTTGCTGTAATTGGGCAAGAGCCCACTGGGTTCGTCGCAGTATTGAGTCAGGAACTTTTTGTTCTAAAGCGTGTTCGAGATGGTTAATCGCGCCCGAGCAATCTTGCGATTCTAATCTTATTTGCGAGCGAAGAAGCGAAGCGAGGTAACGCTGGTCCCATTTTCTCGGAGCTAGAATTTCTAATTGATCTAAGGCCTCATCGGCAGCCGTGTAGTTTTTTGTTGAAAAGAAAACGAATGCTTCCCCTAAATACCCGGCAGCAATAGCCTGGCTTCTATTTGAATAAGAACTAAGTTTTCTAAATGCCTCCAGGGCAGGAAAGGGTCTTGCGTTAAAATACCGACTATATCCTAAAAGCTCGTAGGCTCGATCTAACCGGTCGTTCTTTTCCTTTTGACCAACTTCGACCGAAAAGCGCTGTATAGCCTTAACTGCTTTCTCTTCAACTCGTTCAAGAGAATTGTTTGAGGAGGTGTCTGTTGGGAGTGTAAAATACCAATCGGGTAAAGGAGATAGCGGTTCTAATAAATTGTTTTGACTCGAGTTTCGCCGATCTAAAAAGGTGAGTAGTGCCTGCTCACCATTATATAGCGTATTAAACTTGACGTTTAATCGCTTCGACTGCAGCTTGGTTCGCGACGAAGGAATGATCACGCACGAGCCCAGAGTTAATAGCAGCCCTAGAAATAAAGAAAGTCGTATTCGCTTCACCTGCCTAAGTTAAGTCCTAATCAGTACATCTTAAAATCTATAGAAGCTTCGTATTTTTGCTAAAAAGAATTGCCATGAATTTTCACTCCTTAACGGTATCCAAAATTGAGCGGTTTAATGCTCAATCTCTAGCGATTAGTCTAGCGATACCAGCTGATCTAAAGTCAACTTTTCACTTTGAGCCCGGCCAATATATCACCTTCCGTCATTCGATAGGCGACAAGGAAGTTCGCCGATCTTATTCTATCGCATCAACCCCCAATGACGAGATGATTACCGTTGGGGTCAAAGAAGTGGCTGGTGGTATTTTTTCTACCTACGCTAATCAAACGCTTAAAGAAGGAGATGTTTTGAAGGTAGCTGCTCCTGAAGGCGGATTTGTTCTCGATAAGGAAGCTGGTTCAATCTTGGCAATAGGCGCAGGGAGTGGAATCACCCCGCTACTCAGTATTATGAAAGTAGCCCTGTCAAACAACCCAGAGGTAAAAGTTGGCCTGATCTATGGAAATCAAAGTGACCGCTCGATGATGTTTAAGGATTCGATTCAGGAACTTTCTCAAAACTACAGTGATCGTTTTTTTGTAGTTCACGCCTTCTCTCGTGAACAAGGGGGTGACTACTTCGGAAGAGTGGATCGGGGTGCCATTCTACATGCGTTGAAAAACAAACTTGCCGGGCTAGGAGCACCAGACAAAACCTACCTCTGTGGCCCAGAAGCTATGATTCACCTTGCAAAGGATACCCTTTTAGACCAAGGCGTAGCTGAAGAAAATATATTGTTTGAACTTTTTGTGGCCTCAGAAAACGCCAAAGAGATTAATGTGAGCGGAATGGCTTCGGTTCGTGTTCTGCTAGATGGAGAGACTCACGAGATACAAGTGCCTAAAGAAGACTTTCTCTTAGATAGTCTTTTAGAACAGGGTATTGATGCACCGTATTCTTGTCAGGGAGGGTCTTGCAGCAGCTGTATTTGTAAAATCACAGAGGGCAGTGCTGATATGGCGAGAAACCAGGTACTCACAGACAATGAGGTAGCGAACGGGTTTGTGTTGAGCTGTCAGGCTAAGGTTACTTCTGATGCGATCGCTGTAGACTTCGACAACGTCTAAATCGTCGAGAGGTAAGCTGAGATCACTCGGCTGCCTTCTTCGTATCCGAGTTGATAAGCCTTTTCGATTCCTGATTTATCTAAGAATCCTATTCTTTTAAGTCCTTCGGGCTGGATGTAAAAGTCACACGCTTTTAGTTTTTCAATCGTACGGGAGTAAATCATCAGGCTGCTTACTCTAGCGGTAAGTTGAATCGCGTTTTTTAACTGATGAGGCTCCACAGTGCTTAGTTCGGTCGTATTAGACCCGATGATTCTGTCCGAATAATTGGTTACTAATTCTAACGGAAAATTACTGAGGATTCCTCCGTCCGCATAGAGCTGTTGGTCTATCATCACAGGACTAAACACCGGGGTCAGTGACGCCGAGGCAAGTAAAGGCTTTATCAATTCCCCGCTATTAAATTCTTTCAGACTACCGTCCAATAAGTTAGTAGCAGCGACATGCAAGGGCAGCTGAAGTTCTTCGAAACGATCATGCATTAGAAAGCCCTTCAACAAATCATAATAGCGTTCTGTATCTATCAGGCCTGGTTTGGTAATGCTAAAGTAATTGTACTTAAAAAGCGGCGCTTCTTTGAAGAAAGAAAGCATGTCTTCTGTCGAGTTTCCGTTTGCAAATAATGCCCCGACAAGAGCGCCAGCGCTAGAACCAGCGACGCGATCAATTTGAATATCGTGCTCTTGAAGCGCCTTGATAAAACCAATATGGGCCATTCCACGAACGCCTCCGCCAGAAAGAACAAGAGAAGTCTGTTTGGTGTTATCGAAACTCATAAGGGGGTTTTAACGACAAAGATAACCACAAAATGAGGCCTAAAGCCTTAACTTAGAGTTTCGAAAAAGTTAAGCTATGAGTGACAACTACTATGATCCCAAAGACCTTAAAAACTTTAAAAAAATTACCGATTGGAGCGAGCCTCTTGGTAAACGATTTTTCGAATACTACTCCAAAGTGTTTGAAGAAGGCGCTCTTTCTGCAAGGGAAAAGTCATTAATCGCTTTGGCGGTAAGCCATGTGGTAAAATGCCCTTACTGCATCGATGCCTACACCAAGGATGGTCTTCAAAGAGGAATCACAGAAGAGGAAATGATGGAGGCGGTGCACGCCGGTGCTGCAATTGAAAGTGGGGCAACACTAGTACATGCGGTTCAAATGATGAATAAGCACAAAAAGCTTTCTCACTAGATGGCAAAAACCTCCCTTCAACGGTCGAAGCACTTGCTTGCAGATCCCAAACAACAACTTCAGGTTTTATCCTCAGGGCCATTTTCTTCAGGTGCCTTGCCGACATTTTCAGACCGGTTAGAAGGGCTTAACGCGGAAATTAAAACCGATCGGCTTGAAATTCTTCAAGTTAACCTGGGATATATGTGCAATCAAACTTGCGTTCATTGCCATGTAGATGCGGGTCCCGACCGAAAAGAAATCATGTCCTCTGATACTATTGACCAGGTTATTGAAGCCATTGAGCGTTTCAGACCCAATACCTTAGACTTAACCGGAGGGGCTCCTGAAATGAACCCTGAATTTCAACGATTGGTATCTGCAGCGGTATCCCTTTCGATAAAAGACATCATTGTCAGATCTAATCTGACCATTTTAGAGTCAAACCATCATTATAAAAGCTACCCGAAATTTTTTAAAGAAAATGGAATTCACGTGGTCTCTTCATTACCGCATTATTCGATGCGAACGACCGATCGTCAACGAGGTGAAGGAGTATTTTCTAAATCGATTACGGCATTAAAACGTCTCAATGAATTAGGTTATGGTCGCGAAAAGCACTTAAAACTTGATTTGGTATATAACCCTTCGGGCGCCTTTCTGCCAGGGTCAGAAAAAGAATTAGAAGCTGATTTCAAACGCAAACTAAAGGCTGATTTTGATATAGATTTTAATCAGCTGTTCTGTATTACCAATTTACCCATCTCAAGATTCTTAGAATATTTAATGGCTTCAGAAAATTATGAGGAGTATATGGAGACACTGGTAGAAGCGTTCAACCCATCAACCCTATCTGGCCTTATGTGTAGAAACACCCTTTCGGTCGGATACGACGGTAGACTGTATGATTGTGATTTTAATCAAATGTTACAACTACCTGTTTCGGGAAACAAACGCTACTTAGGCGATTTAGGAGCTGGCGAGTATTCAGGCCGAAAAATTAGTGTTCATCAACACTGCTATGGATGCACTGCAGGCTCCGGCAGCTCTTGTCAAGGGAGCATTAGTTGATTCACCCTTTCTAAAATTGCATTCGGGTCAATACTCTCCATGGCTGATTCATAGCCTTTAAATGTGCTCTTTCCAAAAATGGAAGAGGGCAGAAACGGATATTTCTCTGGGTCGGGCTGAAATTGATTCTCATCGGGTTGAGCAAAAACCGAAAAACCACAACTAGGCGCGGTCGCGCCCCAAATGGTAATGACGGGCACGCCGTAGTTCGCGGCAATATGTCCGTTGGCACTATCCATGCTAATCATAACTCCTAAAGACTGCATTTCTTGTAGCTGCGCCTCAAAGGACAGCGTTGCGGCATTCTCATGAGCAATTCCTGCAGATAACCATTGGTCGAATTGTTGAGACTCTATTCCTTTTCCTCCAAATAATACCGTTCGGTATTTTTTGCTCAGCTCTGTTAAGAGCTCTGCTGTAAGAGCTAATGGATACGTTTTGTGTTGATGTGCTGCAAATGGAGCAATGCCTACCCTCTGTGATTTTGAGCTCACCCTGTTTCTAATCATTTCATGGTGCAAAACCTTCTCTTCTATAACAAACCCTAGTCGAGCTAATGTGGTTAAATAAGCCTGAACTTGTGTGTCCAACAGCTCTTTTGGTTTAGGCCCTTTCTTTATCCACTGTCTTCGCAGTCGTCGTTGTTTCGAGCGCTGACTAACGTTAAGACCTCTCCATCTCAAAAAAAGAAACAGGATACGACTCCTGAGGCTAAAATGTAAATCAGCAACATCAGTAATGCCTTCGGCGACAATTGATTTCGACAACTGCCAAAGACCAAAGAGTCCACGATAATTATGAGAATCAAAGGAAATCGTATGGATACCACTCTCTAAAGTAAATACCTTCAAAGGAAAAGGTTTTGAAAGTATGCTTAGCTCGACGTCAGGAAAGGTTCTTTTAAACGCCCTAATCACAGGGATAGTCATCGCGACATCTCCTAAAGCAGAAAAGCGTATCAGCAATAGCTTTCGGGCGCCATTATGCTTTTTTCGCCTCACGGAGAACAGGGTTTAAATTGTCGTCGTTATACATTTTCATCTGCTTATAGACCTTCATGTACTTTCTTCCCGATTTAAAATCTTCGAGCAATTGTTCGATTGCGCTCATTAGATCGGTTCGTTGCTCAAGCAGCACCTCGAGTTTCTTTTGACAAGCTTGGCGGTGATTCTCGCTAGCTTCTGCGCGACTTGCCTCTTCCTGCATATGATAAATTTTGAGGGCAAGAATAGATAATCGATCGAACGCCCAGGCAGGGCTTTCTGTGTTGATCTGAGCCTCTTTTACCACCTCAACATCCTTATATTCATTCAAGAAAAAGGCGTCCAGATTTTCAACTAAATCTGTGCGGTGTTGATTGCTTGCATCAATTTTTCGCTTGAGTACTAGAGCATCTTCTGGGTTGATATGAGGGTCGCGAATGATATCCTCATAGTGCCATTGAACGGTATCAATCCAGTTCTTAAGGTAAAAGAGGTGTTTAATATCGCTCTTATTATAAGGATTTGAAATGGGCTGATCAACACTATCAAATTTGTGATAGTCCTCGATACTCTGTTCAAAAATCTGATAAGCCTTTGTCGTTAAATCTGCTGCAATCATAACTTTTTAGGTTCGAACTAAATTTTGTTCTGTGTGTTCTTAGTTTGTACTTTTACGCTCTCAAGTAACGTATTATGTGGACTTCATTCTTTAATTGGATCTCATTCCTATTTTCTGATGTGCTCCTTGCACCTTATGATCTATTAAGATTTACTAGCAACTGGTGGTTAGCAAACAGCATCAATTGGCTATTTGTTATCGTTGGTTTAGTTGCTGGCGCTTATTGGATGGGAGAACTTAAGAAATCTCACGAGAGCGGAGAAGAAAACAAAGACAACTCTGCTCACTCGTTCTTATAGATCGAATCCAATATCCTTGCGATAATTCATCTTGTCAAATTTAACATGGCTCAAGCTGTTATAGCTTTTAGCCAACGCCTCCTCCTTGTCTTTTCCAAACGAGGTTAACGCAAGCACACGCCCCCCCGAAGTGAGAACTTCTCCTTCTTTTAAGACGGTTCCTGCATGAAATACAATAGATTCTGTTACCTGCTCAAGTCCTTTGATCTTTTTATTCTTTTCATAAGCTTCTGGATATCCTCCTGAAACAGCAATTACTGTGGCCGCGGTTTGAGGGTTAACCGAAAGTTCGACAGAGCTAAGGGTTCCTTGTGCAACTGCTTCAAACAAATCAACCACATCACTTTCAATTCTTGGGAAAACCACCTCAGTTTCGGGGTCTCCCATTCTAACGTTGTACTCAATCACATACGGCTTTCCTTTCACAACCATAAGGCCAATAAAAATGATGCCTTTGTAATTGTAATTCTCCGCCTTTACCCCGTTGACGGTTGGTTTAACCACCTCGTTTTCAATTTTTTCGAATAATTGTTCATCTACGAAGGGTACAGGAGAAATAGCTCCCATTCCGCCCGTATTAAGCCCGGTATCTCCTTCACCAATCCTTTTATAATCCTTAGCTAAGGGGAGAATTTGGTAACTCCCCGTGTTGTCAACTAAAACAAAGCAGCTGCATTCAATCCCGTCCAAAAACTCTTCGATAACAACTTTTTGTCCAGCTTCACCAAAACTATTATGGGTTAAAAATTGAGCCAATTCGTTTTTTGCATCGGCTAACTTGTCTAAAATGAGTACACCTTTACCCGCGGCTAATCCGTCGGCTTTCAGCACATAGGGAGGGTTCAATGATTCTAAGAACTTATAACCCTCCTCAATATTTTCAGAAGTAAAGGTTTGATAGGCTGCTGTGGGTACTCCGTGTTTTTGCATGAAAGCTTTTGCAAAGTCTTTTGAGCCTTCTAACTGCGCAGCCACTGCGTCTGGACCAACAACTAAAATAGAACTTAGGCTTGGGTCGTTCTGAAAAAAATCAACGATTCCTTTTACAAGAGGAACCTCAGGCCCTACAATAAGCATTGTAATGTTGTGCTCCAAGCAAGCCTGCCCCAATTCAGTAAACTGATCAACCCCAATATTCAAGTTTAAAGCGATCTCTGTGGTTCCTGCGTTTCCGGGGGCTACGTAGAGCGCCTCACATCTATTGCTATCTGCTATTTTGTGTGCGATGGCGTGTTCTCGACCTCCTGACCCAACAATTAATACGCGATGATTCATTTTTTCTTATTCTGATGATTAAACGTTCTGTGTTCTTTTTTATACCACTCCTCGAGCGCTAAGCTCTTGAAGTATTCGATCGTCTTTCTTAGGCCTTCTTTTCGTTCGTATTGAGGGCTCCAGTTCAGTAGCTCCTTCGCTTTGGAAATATCAGGTTGTCTTTGGGTAGGGTCGTCTGTAGGTAATTCTTTAAAAGTAATCGGTTGTTCAGACCCCATGATCTCTTTGATCTCTGTCGCAAAGTCTAAAATACTTATCTCGTCTGGGTTTCCTAGATTCACTGGCAGGTGATAATCAGAACGAAGTAGGCGATAAAGACCCTCTACAAGATCGTCAACATAGCAAAAGCTTCTGGTTTGTTTTCCATCTCCAAAAACAGTTAACGGCTCGGAGCGTAGAATCTGACCTATAAAGGCAGGAATGACTCGACCGTCATTTAGTCTCATTCTAGGGCCGTAAGTGTTGAATATTCGTGCGATTCTAGTATCTAAGCCATGAAAGCGATGATAGGCCATGGTCATTGACTCCTGAAAACGTTTAGCCTCGTCATACACCCCTCTAGGGCCAATGGCATTCACGTTTCCAAAATAGGATTCGTCTTGCGGATGCACCAGCGGATCCCCATACACTTCAG
>JAYPSS010000003.1:0-23460 GCA_038133115.1 Flavobacteriaceae bacterium
ATACAGGACCAAAGCCCGCAGATCCCGATAGCATTTTTTTCGCTAAGCTCAGTACACCAAAGGATAGTATTTTAAGACTTATTCCCTCTTGGCAACGTTCACAGGCTTTAAAGTCGGCTAGAAATAATTTGGCTAGTCTAAAAATCACGGTGGCTCAGAAAGGATCTGAGATGGGTAAACGTTTCGAATTTTACAATAGACACATCATACAGCTACATAAAAAGTTTGCTTTAGCCCTTTCTTGTATTCTGCTGTTTTTTATCGGAGCTCCTATGGGTGCGCTTATCAGAAAAGGAGGTTTAGGACTTCCTATGGTGATTGCTATTATTTTCTTCTTAAGCTATCATTTCTTGGGTGTTTTTGCAGAAAACTATGCAAAAAGAGGAAATATACATCCGATTATCGGTGCCTGGTTTTCTACCTTTGTCATGTTACCGATAGCGTTTTATTTAAGTCGATTGGCCTTACTAGACCGAGGACTAATAGCCATCAACTTAAATTTTTTTAAACCAATTGCTTGCCTTTTTAAAGGCTTTAAAAAATAATTGCTAAGCTTAATCATGAGTCAAGAGTTAGATTCCATTGAGAGTGCCATCGAGGCCGTTAAGAACGGAGAAATCATCATTGTGGTAGATGATGAAAATCGTGAGAATGAAGGCGATTTCTTAATGGCGGCTGAGAAGGTTACTCCAGAGCATATCAACTTTATGGCAAAGCATGGCCGAGGATTAATCTGTGCACCTCTTACAGAAAAACGTTGTAAAGAGCTAGGTCTTTCTCGAATGGTGAATGACAACACTGACCCCTTAAAAACAGCTTTTACCATATCTGTCGATTTGAGAGGAAATGGGGTAACAACTGGTATTTCTGCAGAGGACCGCGCAAAAACTATACTCGCTCTAACGGATCAGGAAACCAAACCACACGACCTAACACGCCCTGGACATATTTTCCCATTAATCGCTAAAGAGGGTGGTGTTCTAAGACGCACCGGGCATACAGAGGCTGCCGTCGACTTTGCTAAACTAGCAGGCCTAAAGGAGGCCGGTGTGATTGTCGAAATCATGAATGAGGACGGTACCATGGCCCGTTTCAACGATTTATTAGCCGTTCGTTCGCGATTTAATTTAAAAATGGTGAGTATCGAGGCACTTGTCGCCTATCGTATGCAAAATGATCGACTTATCGAAAAGGAATTTTCAGAAACGATTGATACTCGTTTTGGTGCGTTTCAACTAAACGCCTATCGTCAAACCACCAATGATCAAATTCACCTGGCATTTACAAAGGGAGAATGGCAAAAGGGTGAAACCGTAACCGTTAGAATTCAACCCCAACGCTTAACCGATGGTTTAGTGGAGTTTCTAACAGCCTCAAAAGATAATGGGCTAGAAAATATTTTTAGTGCAGTTCAAAAGGAGGAGAAAGCTGCCATTATCTTCATCAATCATAGATTAAGTAATAGTGGGTTATTGAGTCGTTTTAGATCCTTATCGAAGGCTAAAGAAAACAGCGAGTCTGTAATGAAAATGGATGAGAAAGATTTTGGAATAGGAGCTCAAATCCTAAACGACTTAAATCTAAATGCAATCCGTTTAATGACCAATTCAGACCTTCAAAATAGAGTGGGATTAGCAGGTTACGGAATTGAAATCGATGGAGTGATCGGGTATTAAAAAAACCAGAGCTTAACCGCCATTATAATTACCATGACCATCATTCCGGCCTTTACAAACCCCTCTCCTTTTTTTACCGAGAGACGAGCCGAAATCCAACCTCCGACCATATTACCTAAGGCAAGTAGAAGACCGATTTTCCAATCAATCAGATCATTTACCAAAAACACGACAATAGCGGCAACCGTGTAAATACCGGCGACGAGTACTTTGGTTGCATTGGTTCTGATCAGGTCCATCTTATTGAAATAGTTCAGCCAGATCATCATAATCAGTCCCATACCGGCATTAATAAACCCACCGTAAATCCCAAATACAAAGAAAGCGGCAATTGATATCCATAAGCGCTTACCACTCAGCTGTTCGGCAATATTGGTAACATCCATTTTAGGTTTTAAAATCATCAGCAAAACGATGATGATCATGATGACCGCAAGTACCCTATTAAACATGCCCTTATCAAAATCTACAGCAATCATGGCTCCTATGACTGAGCCTATAGTCGCAGATAAACCTAAATAAATACTAAAAGGAAAGGTGTTGATCTTTTTACTCTGATAACCCGCACTAGCTGAAAAGGCCGATATCGCTATTCCTAAACGATTCGTTCCATTGGCAATCGTCGGGTCTAATCCGATCAGAATCATTGCCGGAAGCGTCAATACTGAAGCTCCTCCAGCAATGGTATTAATGAAGCCTGCCATAAAACCAACGACTACCATTAATATCCAAATGAGCTGTTCTTCCATGGCGGCAAATATACCGCCATGCTCAATATTTTAACAAACCTATTTCATGGTATGCGTATTTAATTTCTATCTTGAATCGATATTTAACCTTAATAAAAAATGAAACTAGTTTATGCCTTTTTTGGCTTATTGTTATTCGCCAGCTGTGGCTCTAATACCGAAAAGAAAATGGAAAGTACAGAAAGCGGCGTAGGCGGTCTTGCCCTATACACTGTGCGCGACGAGATGAGCAAGGACCCTAAAGGCACCCTAAAAGCAGTAGCTGATGCAGGGTATCAATATATTGAAGCTGCAGGATATGATAATGGCACCTATTACGGGATGTCTCCTACTGAATTTAAAAATTATTTGAGCGAATTAGGATTAGAACCGAAAAGCTCACACCAAGGGTCAATCAGTTACGAGAATGCAGATCAACAAATTGCAGATGCCATTGAGACTGGCTTCGAATACATCGTTGTTCCTGTGCCCCCGATGGGAATGTTTACCTATGATTTTGAGACTCGTACCATGGGAATGAATGGAACTACTGAGACACTGATCGAATTTTTATCGGTTGTAGGAGAAAAAGCTAGCAATGCGGGCATCCAATTACTTTACCACAATCACGACTTTGAATTTAAAGTAGATGCGGATGGTGTTAGCATGGTTGATCGCATTTTATCAGCAACTAACCCTGAACACGTAAACTTTCAAATCGATTTATTCTGGGCGACAGTTGCCGGGGCCGATCCTATTGAATATTTCGGAAAATACCCAGGACGTTTCAAAGCTTTTCACGTAAAAGATAGAGACGCAGACGGAAATATGGCACCTGTTGGAAAAGGCGAAATTGATTTTAAAGCGATCTTTAAACATGCGGACCATGCAGGTTTAGAATACTACTTAGCAGAACAAGACGACACAGGAGATCAAACTCCTCTAGATGCCATTGTTGACTCTCAAAAAGGGCTACAAGCGATAGTCAACTAAACAAAGTTGTGGATTCATATATCGGGCTAGGAATGAAAATTCTTAGCCTTTTTTATTTGATCTTATAGGAGAGTGTAAACAAGGTGTTTAGGTCAAATGACTTCAATCCCGTGTTGGGTAGATTATCAAATCGTGTTGCGATATCCAATCCTATTGACATTCTATCTGATACAGACACCTTAGAATTTAGGTTCGCTAATACCCTAAAGTCGCTTATTGACTGAAGGCTTGGTTGATAGTAGAGTACTAGTGCACTCTTAAATTGCCTATCTGCAAGCTGCAGTGATCCCATTACATTACCACGAAAAATAGTTGTCGAAGAGTCCATCGTAAATTCCTCTCGCTCATAAAAAATACCAACGGATAGAAAATCTTTAGTATCCTTGGCATCTAAGGTAGCATTAGCACCTATGAGATACCTTGCCTGAAGGTCTAAAACATTATTCGACTGAAACTGAAAATAGGTATTCAACGTAGCTCTTTTCGAAATCGTCTTGTTGTATCTAAGGTGACCATATGTTGATGAACGAATGGATGTTCCTTCGGAGCTAACGGTATTGAATCCGCCAATAAACCAAATCGCTGAAGAATCTCCTAAACTATGTCCTGATACGATATCTGTAGCTCCTACAAATAAACTCTGGTTGCCTTCAAAGTAATTCAAGCTAAGTTTCGATTCTAGATACCAAATACTATCGAGTTTATGAGCAAAAGCTGAAGTATCAAGGATGTTTTGTGCAAATCCCGATGAAATGCTTAAAAGAAATAAAAGGGTGAATAATTTTTTCATCTGAACGTTTAATGCTGCAAAAATAAAAAAACCCGCAGCGTTTGCTGCGGGTTTCATATCCTGGCGGAGAGAGAGGGATTCGAACCCCCGGAGGTGTGACCCTCAACGGTTTTCAAGACCGCCGCATTCGACCACTCTGCCATCTCTCCTAATGGGTGGCAAATATAATATGATTTTCTTTTAAAAGAAAAGGCCGCGAATAAAATTCGCAGCCTTTTTATCAATTTTTCAAATCGGTGAATTACTTCACTTCTTCGAAATCAACATCTTCTACCGAATCCGCATTCGAATCTCCCGAAGAAGCATTAGCATTAGCGTCTGATTCTGGTTGGGCTCCACCCGATTCTGCCTGTGCTTTATACATCTCTTCAGAAGCATTTTTCCATGCTTCATTGATCTTGTCTAGAGCAGGTTTTATTGCTTCTAACTCCTTAGTTTCAAAAGCTTTCTTTAATTCATCTAAAGCATCTTGAATCGGTTTTTTCTTATCCTTAGATAATTTTTCTCCAAATTCAGATAACTGTTTCTCGGTCTGAAAGATCATTTGATCGGCCTCATTTAAAGTTTCAGCGGACTCTTTTGCTTTCTTATCCGCCTCTGCATTTGCTTCAGCTTCAGCTTTCATTCGGTCAATTTCTTCCTGTGTTAATCCAGAAGAAGCTTCGATACGAATATCCTGAGACTTACCTGTTGCCTTATCCGTAGCCGATACTTTGATGATACCATTGGCATCGATATCAAAAGTCACTTCAATTTGAGGCGTGCCGCGAGGTGCAGGCGGAATACCATCTAAATGGAAACGTCCGATCGTTTTATTATCTGCTGCCATAGGACGCTCTCCTTGAATCACGTGAATTTCTACCGAGGGTTGGTTGTCTGCCGCAGTAGAGAACACTTGTGATTTTTTGGTTGGAATCGTAGTGTTTGATTCGATCAGTCGAGTAGCAACACCTCCCATAGTTTCAATACCTAATGAAAGTGGTGTCACATCTAGCAGAAGTACATCCTTCACATCTCCTGTTAAAACTCCTCCTTGAATCGCAGCACCAACAGCTACTACTTCGTCTGGGTTTACCCCTTTTGATGGAGCCTTTCCAAAGAATTTTTCAACAGCTTCTTGAACTGCAGGGATACGTGTTGATCCACCCACTAAGATGATCTCGTCAATATCGCTCTTCGATAGGCCAGCAGATTTAAGCGCTGATTCACATGGCTTAATGGTACGAGCTACTAGGTCAGCAATCAACTGCTCGAACTTAGAGCGACTCAGTGAACGCACCAAGTGTTTTGGTCCTGAAGCTGTAGCTGTCACGTAAGGCAGGTTAATCTCTGTAGATGCTGAAGATGAAAGTTCAATTTTCGCTTTCTCAGCAGCCTCTCTTAAACGCTGAAGTGCCATAGCATCTTTGCGAAGGTCAATCCCTTCCTCAGCTTCAAATTCAGCAGCTAACCAGTCAATAATCGTTTGATCTACGTCGTCCCCTCCAAGGTGAGTGTCACCATCAGTTGCAAGAACTTCGAATACTCCATCACCTAACTCAAGAATAGAAACATCGTGCGTTCCTCCCCCAAAGTCAAATACAACGATTTTTTGATCACTGTCTTTTTTATCTAATCCATAGGCTAATGAGGCAGCCGTTGGCTCGTTGATGATTCGTTCAACCGTTAATCCAGCGATTTCACCAGCTTCTTTAGTCGCCTGACGTTGTGCATCATTAAAGTAGGCAGGTACAGTAATTACGGCTCTTGAAACCGTCTGTCCTAAATAATCCTCGGCAGTTTTCTTCATCTTTTGAAGAATCATTGCAGATAATTCTTGTGGAGTGTATAAGCGATCATCGATCTCAACACGTGGAGTATCGTTATCTCCTTTAATTACTTTATAAGGAACACGCTCTGTCTCTTTCGATGATTCAGAGAATTTATTACCCATAAAACGCTTAATAGAATAAATCGTTTTGTGAGGGTTCGTAACTGCTTGTCTCTTTGCAGGATCTCCTACTTTAATTTCGCCTCCTTCTACAAAAGCAATCATCGATGGAGTGGTTCTTTTACCTTCTGCGTTTGGAATAACCACTGGGTCATTCCCTTCCATTACAGAAACGCAAGAGTTGGTGGTTCCGAGGTCAATACCTATAATTTTACTCATAACTGAAAATAGTTTCGTTTTTGCACTCAATAAGTCAAGATTTATGCCATCCATAAAAGACTGACAAGCTGTCATAAATTGAATTAACTTTAATCACAAATTGACTGATATGAGTGCGATTAGCTCTTTTGAAATGTTAAGTATTGGCATAGGCCCATCTAGTTCTCACACCCTTGGTCCTTGGAGAGCCTGTCAACTCTTTAAAAAAGAATTAGAACGTAAGCGTATTGCAATTGCGGCTATTACGTCAATCGAAATTCATCTCTATGGTTCTTTATCGCTTACGGGTAAGGGACATGCGACCGACAAGGCATTGATTTTGGGTTTAAGTGGTGCAGATTACGAAAAAGATGCGACCCGAAAACTTCGTAAAATTTTAGATCGGGTTACTGGAGAAAAACAACTCTATTTATTTGGGGAAACACAACTTTCTTTTGATCCAGAGAAACAGATCATTTTTCATCGAAAAGCCCTCGAAGAACACGCTAACGGCATGACCATAAAGGTAATACTAACCAATAAAGAGAGTATTCATGCGACATACTTTTCAGTGGGTGGAGGCTTTGTGGTGAGCCAGCAGGTTTTTGAAGATGAAAAGGAACCTGAATATCGCTACCGATACCCCTCAAACAGAGGTAAAGACCTATTAGATCATTGCTCGAAAAATCAGAAAAAAATTAGCGATCTCGTTTTAGAGAACGAGTTCGAGAGGTACGGTGAGTCTTTCACTAAAAAACGATTCAGTGAAATCTGGAAAGTCATGCTCGAGGCAATGTATGAAGGTTGCCACACTAACGGCGAACTCCCAGGAGGTTTAAAGGTTGCAAGGAGAGCGGCTAAAATGAATAAAGAACTTATTGAAAATTACAATTATTCAACCCCTAAAGAGTGGATAGAAGCGATTAGAAATTCAAGGGTTCGATTTAGACAAATTTTACAATGGGTAAGCTGTTTTGCTATTGCTGTGAATGAAGTAAATGCAGCGATGGGTCGAGTAGTTACTGCCCCAACTAATGGCAGTGCAGGAGTCATCCCCGCAGTACTAATGTATTATCTAGTTATTGAGAATCACGAAGGGGGCGCATCAGAAATCGAACGGTTCCTAGCGGTTGCTGCAGAAATAGGAACCCTCTTTAAAAAGAATGCGACACTTTCAGCAGCTATGGGGGGCTGTCAAGCAGAGATTGGTGTTTCTTCTGCAATGGCAGCAGCAGCGCTAACCGAACTCTTAGGAGGTACACCTGATCAAGCGCTTAGCGCTGCCGAAATAGCTATGGAACACCACTTAGGCCTAACTTGTGATCCGATCGGAGGATTAGTTCAAATTCCTTGTATAGAGAGAAATTCGATGGGTGCAGTAAAAGCGATTAATGCCGCTCAATTAGCATTGGGAAGAAAATCAGGCGATTCTAAAATTAGCCTCGACCAAATTATCGATACCATGTGGGATACCGCAAAAGATATGTCTACCAAGTATAAAGAGACATCTGAAGGCGGTTTAGCCATACGAGTTAATTTGTCTGATTGCTAAACTCACAGGACTTATTTCGAGTATCGTACAAAGCCAAAATTTTCCATTTAGATTCCTTTTCTATAAGAGTAAAGACATTCGTGCCACAATGAGAAAATCTCCCGTTAACGTAGAATTCATAAGGAGTAAAAACCAAGGTCATTCCACTAGCATCAACAATATTAAAACCAAGTAAACGCTCTTCAAAAGAAAGATCATCAGGTATAGAGCCTATTGCCTGGATAAAATCCTCAACCGACTCTTCCTTTGTCTTAACACCACCTAAAGAGTTTTGAACACTCGTTAAGTGCGCATCGATGGTAAAAAAACCTTTAAGAGAGGTAGTGTCTTTTTGGTGAAAGGCTTCAAAAAAAGTCTCAATCACCTCTTTAGGATGCTGTGAACTTAATGGATGAAAAGACAATAATAAGAGAAGCAAAAGGAGTCGATAGTTCGCAATCATAATTTACATTTACCTTTGTTGAAAATTAGTCTTTCAAATGTCAACAGCCAAAAAAACATTTAAACGAGTAACAGTAAAGTCTCTCTTAGAGATGAAACAGCAAGCTGAAAAAATCTCTATGCTTACCTCCTATGATTTTACTATGGGGCAATTGGTTGATCGAGCTGGGGTTGATGTGATTCTTGTAGGAGACTCTGCTAGCAATGTATTTGCGGGACACGAAACTACCCTTCCCATCACTCTAGATCAAATGATTTATCATGCTTCTGCAGTGGTAAGAGGCGTTTCTCGTGCTCTGATTGTTGTTGACATACCGTTCGGTAGCTATCAGAGCGATTCAAAAGAGGCACTTCGATCTGCTATTCGAATTATGAAAGAAAGTGGAGCTCATGCCGTAAAAATTGAAGGTGGTGAAGAAATTAAAGACTCTTTAAAGCGAATACTTGGCGCAGGGATTCCGGTTATGGGACACCTCGGTTTAACTCCTCAATCGATCTACCAATTTGGTAGTTATACCGTAAGAGCGAAAGAAGAGGCCGAGGCTGAAAAGCTGATAAGCGATGCATTGCTTTTAGAAAAACTCGGATGCTTTGCTATTGTTCTAGAAAAAGTCCCTGCAGCCCTTGCCCAGAAGGTGGCTACTCAACTTCAAATTCCAGTTATAGGTATTGGTGCAGGAAATGGAGTTGATGGCCAAGTTTTAGTAGTTAACGACATGTTAGGCATGTCAACTGAATTTAGTCCACGATTTTTAAGACGGTATTTAAATCTAGATGAACAGATTAATGGAGCGTTCGTGAAATATGTGGCAGATGTTAAGTCTAAAGATTTTCCGAACGAAAACGAACAATATTAGTGTTAGAAGTTCTATTCGAAGACAATCATCTCATCGCCGTAAATAAACCTTCAGGAATTTTAGTTCAAGGCGATAAGACCGGTGACACTCCCCTATCTGACCTGGTTAAGTCCTATCTTGTTGAAAAATACAATAAGCCCGGAGAAGCTTACCTTGGAGTAATACACCGTATCGATCGTCCGACAAAAGGAATTGTGCTTTTCGCTAAAACTTCAAAAGCACTCACAAGAATGAATAAGGCTTTTGCAGACCGAACACCGAGCAAAAAGTACTGGGCCATTGTATCCGGAGAATTAAAAAGTGATTCGTTCAAGCTCGAGCACTGGCTACTTAGAAAATCGGTAAACAATAAATCCTATGCACACGACAAGGAAGTTGACGGATCAAAAAAAGCGATATTAACAGCAAAAAAACTAAAAAGTTCGACCCATTACCACCTTCTCGAAATTGAATTAGAAACGGGTAGACATCATCAAATTAGATCACAATTATCTAAGATAGGCTTGCCCATAAAGGGAGATCTTAAATACGGATCTAAGCGCAGTAATTCAGATGGAGGAATTGATTTACTTGCTAAGAGTCTAAGTTTTACCCACCCCGTTTCGAAAGAAACTATTGTAATCAACTGTCCAATTCCCAGAACCGGTGCATGGAAGCACTTTAACTTCTAGGAAGGTCTTATATTTACGCCTTTATTTTAAGTCAATCGATTTATGCATATTTCTCATCGCTGGTTACATGATTATTTAGATTTCGATTTAAGTCCTTCGAAAACCTCAGAACTACTAACTGACCTAGGACTTGAGGTAGAGGGCCTAACCTCTTACCAATCGATCGAGGGAGGACTCGAAGGGATTATTGTTGGAGAAGTAATTAGCTGCAAGCAACACCCTAATGCAGATAGACTTAAAGTTACCGAGGTAAATCTTGGTGATCAAGTGGTTCAAATCGTTTGTGGTGCACCTAACGTTGCAGAAGGACAAAAAGTCCCGGTAGCCACCGTAGGCACCATGCTTTATCCCACAGAAGGGGAACCCTTTAAAATAAAAAAGAGCAAAATTCGAGGAGAAGAGAGCTTTGGGATGATTTGCGCGGAGGATGAAATGGGAATAGGAACCTCGCATGACGGTATCCTAGTTCTACCCGAGGATACAGAAATCGGTATACCTCTATCGAATCTATTCGAAACCTACGAAGACCATGTCTATGAGATCGGATTAACACCGAATCGTTCAGACGCTATGAGTCATTATGGTGTGGCCCGAGACCTTAGAGCTGGCTTAGCTTTAGAAAAGAATCAACCCCCATTAAATACCATACCAATCTCTTCGTTCCATGTTGAAAATACTACTTCACCTATTGAAATAGAAGTTGAAGAACACGAATTAGTACCAAGGTATCTAGGCGTGGTAATTAGCGGAATTGAAGTAAAAGAATCACCGGCCTGGTTAAAGGATCGTTTAAAAAGTATCGGATTAAACCCTATCAATAACATTGTAGATGTTACCAACTTCATTCTTCATGGGCTTGGTCAACCACTACACGCTTTTGATTATAACAAAATTAAAGGATCAAAAGTGGTGGTCAGAAAAGCGAATCCAAGTGAAAAATTGCTTTGCCTAGATGAAGTCGATCGTGAATTAGCTACTGATGATCTTGTTATTTGTGACACTGAAGGTCCTATGTGTATCGCTGGTGTTTTTGGCGGTCATCACTCTGGAGTAAGCAGCACAACCACTAGTATCTTTCTTGAAAGCGCCTACTTTGACGCTGTGAGTGTTCGCAAAACAGCAAAAAGACATGGATTAAACACAGACGCTTCATTCAGATTTGAGCGAGGTATTGATATTGAATTTTGTGAAATTGCATTAAAGCGTGCAGCTATCCTAATTCGTGAAGTTGCAGGTGGAGTAATCTCAAGCGAGATATCTTCTTTCTATCCCAAAGAGAAGGAATCGGTTCAACTTTTCTTAAACTATGAAAAATTAAATGCCATTCTTGGGCATCAAATAGAGAAAGAAAAAATTAAATCGATTCTCGTTAGCTTAGATTTTAGAATTCTCAACGAAACAGAATCTGGATTAGGACTGATCGCACCGTTGTATCGAGTCGACGTCACTCGAGAGATCGATGTAGTTGAAGAGATTTTGAGAGTTTATGGATACAACCATATTCCGATACCGCAAAAACTAACGAGCACATTAAATCGATCTAAATCTTCTTCTAATCTTCAAAACCAAAATAAAGTAGCTGATTTCCTCGTCAGTCTAGGGTATAATGAAATTCTAACCAATAGCCTAGTATCGCTTTCTAGTAATCAATCTGGGCAGTCGGTCGCGTTAAAGAATCCTTTAAGTAAAGAACTAGAGGTACTCAGAGATCATATGATTGGAACAACGCTTCAAAGCGTAGCTTTTAATCTCAATAGACAGCGAAGCGATATTAAATTCTTTGAGTTTGGTAAAACCTATTCCATAAACGGTAGAGAATTTGAAGAAAAGCGAGAATTGGTTCTAGCGGTTACTGGTAGCCGATACCCAGAAAACTGGATGCAAACAAAGTCTGCCACAAGTTTTTTTGATATCAAGACGGCGAGTCTAGAGCTTTTAAGACGTCTGGGCATTCATGATTTACAAGAATCGCTTCTAAAAAATGATCATGCTTTCTTCGCCGAAGGATTAACCATCGAATCTAATGGTCAAATGATTGCCGAGTTAGGGCTTGTTCAAGAGAGTCATCTAGAGAATTATGACATTGATCAGAGTGTATTTGCCTCGATCATTTATTGGGATTCGGTTCTAACCCTATCAGATCAAAAAGAGGGAGAAAAATTATATACTCCAATTGCAAAATATCCAGCAGTACGAAGAGATTTAGCACTCTTGCTCGATGATCAAATTCTCTTCAGTGAGATCAGAGAGGTATGTTTCGAATCAGAGCGCAAATTGCTTAAAAGCGTTAATCTTTTTGATGTCTACAAAGGAAAATCACTAGATTCTAGTAAGAAATCTTATGGTATTAGTCTTGTTCTTTCTGATTCCGAAAAAACACTAACAGATAAGCAGGTAGACAAGGCGATGGAACGTATCGTCAACAATCTTCAAGAAAAATTTGATTGTTCATTACGATAAGTAATTCCTTTTTTATTCGAGTTGTTGTAATTTTGAAAAGCTAGAAAAAGATTACTATGATTCCGAAACTCAACCTTTTAGAGAAACTTCAATCTCAAAAAGAAAGAGACCATCAATTCTATCAAAATATTGATTTCTCTAATCTATTTGAGCGTCCAACCAAAAACGAAGCAGGTTCTACTCTTGAATATCGTTTAAAAAACCTTGACTACAGCGCTAATAATGTTATTGACGCTGACCAATTAGAACTCGGAGAAGTATATCATATCGATAGTATTCGTAAAATAGCAACCACCTACAGGCTTAGATTCTTACCTCTAAAGTATTTTAAACCTTCCCTACCGAAAGAAGCCTTTCAAAAAATTCAAGATTTCGAAGACAGGCATCAAACCGAAATAAAGAACCTTCAGATCTTAGCCCCTTCCAAATTATTCAAATTAGAAAACCAAGACGATCCTTTATTATTCGCTCCTATTGGGAATGGCTATTACACTTTAATTCACCAATGGGGTAATGATCTTAGTGGCTTTAGAAAATTAACGGTCTGGCCACTTAGAGGTCCTGTTGAATTGGTTATCACTTTGCTACTTGTAAGCTATCTACTCACCCTGCTTGTGCCTGATGGGTTATTCAGCAAAGAAGCCAATTCAGCTCAATTTTGGATCTTGTTCTTCTTCTTCTTTAAAGGAGTCGTTGGCTTAACGATCTTTTACGGGATTTCAATGGGTAAAAACTTTAACCCCTTTATTTGGAACTCAAAGTATTTTAACGCTTAGCTATACATCGTATTTCTGAGCGCTTTAATGTCTTTGCTTTCCATATAGTCATCGAAGGTCATGTATCTATCGATCACCCCTTTTGGAGTAATCTCAATAATTCGATTCGCGACCGTATTTGCAAACTCATGGTCATGAGTAGTGACTAATAGGTTCCCTTTAAATTGTTTTAGCGAATTATTAAAAGCCGTAATACTCTCAAGATCGAGGTGGTTCGTTGGTTCGTCAAGCATAAGAACATTAGCTCGAAGAAGCATCATTCTGCTGAGCATGCATCGAACCTTTTCTCCCCCTGAAAGAACATTGCATTTCTTCAATGCTTCCTCTCCACTAAAGAGCATTTTACCCAAGAAGCCTCTTAGGTGAACTTCCTCGCGTTCCTCTTCAGTTTTTGCGTACTGACGTAGCCAATCTACTAAACTTACCGCTTCATTAAAATAAGCATCATTATCTGCCGGTAAATAGGTTTGTGTGGTAGTAACCCCCCAAGAATAGGTTCCAGAAGCTGCTGTCTCCTCTCCTGCGATAATTTGATAAAATGCAGTAGTTGCACGAGCATCTCTCGAAATAAGTGCGATTTTATCGGTCTTTACCATATTTAAATCGATCTTATCAAAAAGTACGGCACCATCTTCAGATACTGCCTTTAATCCTTCTACTTGAAGAATTTGATCCCCTGCTTCGCGTTCTCTTTCAAATATAATCGCTGGGTATCGACGAGAAGAAGGCTTAATATCCTCAACCTTCAACTTGTCAAGCATCTTCTTTCTTGAGGTAGCCTGCTTGCTTTTAGCTACGTTCGCACTAAATCGTTGTATGAATTCTTGAAGCTCTTTAGCTTTTTCTTCAGCTTTTTTGTTTTGTTGTGCACGTTGACGAGCCGCTAACTGGCTACTTTCATACCAAAAAGTGTAGTTACCTGAAAAGAGATTGATCTTTCCAAAGTCAATATCTGCGATATGGGTACAAACGGCATCTAAAAAGTGACGATCATGGGATACCACTAGAACGGTATTCTCATAATTTCCAAGGAAGTCTTCGAGCCAGTTAATGGTATCATAATCAAGGTCGTTAGTAGGCTCATCCATAATCAGTACATCTGGATTACCAAATAGTGCTTGAGCTAACAATACTCTAACCTTCATTTTAGGATCTATATCCGCCATCAACTGATAATGCAAATCCTCCTTAATCCCTAAATTCGAAAGTAAAGCAGCAGCTTCAGAATCAGCATTCCAGCCATTCATTTCTTCAAACTGAACCTGTAGTTCACCTATTCGATCTGCATTTTCATCACTGTAATCCGCGTAAAGGGCATCAATTTCTTGCTTAATACTAAACAGTTCTTTATTTCCTCTAACCACTGTTTCTAATACAGGAAAATCATCGCAAGCATTGTGGTTCTGCTCTAAAACAGACATACGCTTACCGGGTTCCAGATGAACGTGTCCTGAGGTAGGGTCTTGCTTTTTAGAAAGGATCTTCATAAAAGTTGACTTCCCTGCACCATTTGCTCCGATAATCCCATAGCAATTGCCGTGAGCGAAGGTTACGTTGACCTCATCAAATAATACACGTTTTCCGAATTGAACCGAAAGATTAGAAACTGAAAGCATATAGTATTAACCGTTTAATTTTTTGTGATCTGCAAGAAAGGTGGCTAAACCTTTCTCGGTAAGTGGGTGATTTAATAGTGCCAGCATTGCTGATAATGGCCCGGTCATTACATCTGCACCAATTTGAGCACATTCTACAATATGCATAGGATGACGAACCGATGCGGCTAGGATTTCTGTCTCAAAATCATAGTTGTCATAGATATTTCGAATATCTTCTATAAGACGAAGGCCATCGGTAGAGATATCATCAAGTCTACCGATAAAAGGCGAAACGTAGGTTGCACCAGCCTTAGCCGCTAACAATGCCTGACCTACCGAAAAAATAAGCGTACAATTCGTTCTTATTCCTTTTTGAGCGAAGTAGGTAATAGCTTTAAGGCCTTCTTTGATCATTGGTACTTTTACCACAATTTGCGGATGAAGATCTGCTAGAATCTCTCCTTCGCGAACCATACCCTCAAAGTCCGTTGAGATCACCTCTGCTGAGACATCCCCATCAACAATTTCGCAAATAGCTTTATAGTGATTTAAAATAGCCGATTCACCGGAGATCCCCTCTTTGGCCATTAGTGAAGGGTTGGTCGTTACTCCATCAATGATGCCTAAATCTTGGGCCTCACGAATTTGATCGAGGTTTGCAGTGTCGATAAAGAATTTCATGACTATAAATTGTAATGGTTAGCTAGTAGTTTTTCGTATTGTGTTTGGCTCAATACTTTCTTCAACAAAAGTACCGATAATCGCTGCAATTTATTCGCAACTAAAAAGTGTATTCCCTTTGGTTTTTTTGTGATGATTTCTTCTATTTTACGGGCAACTTCAATGGGATCCATTGCTGTATCTACATGCTCATCAAAGAGCTCTAGTTGCTGTTTGTAGGTGTTTTGATAGGCAGAATCTTTCGATAGCTCCGCATTAAAGCGTCGGCTGGCGATGTCGGTAGCAAAATCACCAGGTGCCAATGAATACACCGAAACTCCGAAAGGTTTTACCTCTAGTCGAATACCCTCAGTAAGAATAGAAAGCGCAGATTTTACAGAGGAGTAATGTGCTCTAAAAGGCAATCCCATATAACCTGCAATAGAAGTTACGTTTATGATAGTACCTGCTTTTTGTTTCCTCATGAATGGCAGGACCTCTTGAATCATAGCAACAGGGCCAAAATAATTGGTGTCATAAAGAGCTTTAACCTGATCGATATCGGTCTCCTCAACAGGGCCGGTCATACCTCTTCCTGCATTGTTTATTAACACATCTATTCTACCCTCTTTGCCTATCAGTTCTTGCACGCATTGCCTGATACTTTTCAAATCGGTAACATCTAAGGAAATTAGGGAATAGTCTTTTGGAGTTGGGTAATTTTCTGGTACTCGAGCCGTTCCATAAACGATAAAACCTTTATTCGAAAGATGTTCGGCTATTGACTTACCAATTCCAGAAGAAGCTCCAGTAATTAACGCAACTTGTGCCATAAGAAAAGAAAAAAGGCAAGCAACTACATCGCACCGCTACAACCACATACCCTTGCTGTGTTCCCACCCTGGGGGATTCTGCAGGAGCTGGTCGTGCAGCGCTTGCCGATGCAAAGATAAACCTATTTCTATTTGTCACAATTTTCGCATTGGCGTATTTTCACCTTATGAAGGCATATTTAAGAATTGGTCATCTACTCTTAACTCTCACCTTTTTATTTGCCGGATGTGCATCGAAAATTGAGAAATTACCGCAGATAGGTATCCAACAAGGAGAAAAAATCTATCCAGGTTCTGTTATTAAGATGACTGTAGATAGTAGAATTAATAGCGAATCGCTCGCCTTTTTTATGGATGAGCAAAGATTGGATTATTCGAAAGGTTTGCTTGAACTCCCAGAAAACACAAACATTGGAAAACAGAAGTTAGTCGCTCGTTTCACCTTCAACAATAAAGTGACAGAAATACCGATGATTCTGTCGGTATATGCCCGTGAAAAGCCGATAAAAATAGAGGCTGAAGTGGTAAACACCTTTGAGCATTCAACCGATTATTATACTCAAGGCTTAGAGTTTGACGGGGATTGGCTGTATGAAAGCACAGGAGGTTTAGGCCAATCACTTATTATTCGTTACAACCCTTTTACTGGCGTAATTGACCAGGTGAAAAAACTTGGTAAAGACATCTTTGGTGAAGGGATAACCCTCATTGAGGATCAACTTTTTCATCTCACCTGGCAGAACGGATACGGAACGATACGAAATAAAAGTAACTTCGATTCGATTCAATCCTTTCAATATAGAGGATCGATAGAAGGTTGGGGACTCACTCACGATGAACATTTCATTTACAAAAGCGATGGTTCTGAATTAATCTGGAGATTATCGAAGATCGACGCTTCTGAAATTGACTATATAACCATTAGTTCTCAGAATTCATACTTTAAAAATGCGAATGAACTAGAATTATACGGTGACCTTATTTTAAGCAATGTCTACCAAAAAGACAGTGTAATGGTGATTGACAAAAATACAGGGGCGATCGTTGGCGTTCTTGATCTGAGTTCATTGAAAGAATTAATAGACAAAGACGCCTCTTTTGATCCTCTCAATTCTGTATTAAATGGAATTGCCTATCACAAAGCGCGTAAAACCTTCTTTGTGACAGGCAAAAACTGGAATAAATTATTCGAATTACGAATTGATCTTAGTCCGTTAGAAATTAAATAACGGTCTATTTTGCATTAACTCGTTGACCTCTTTACGAACCGCAGCAATTTCAGTTTCGTTGGTAACATCTCTAAGTACTCTGTCAATTAGAGTAGCCACCTGACCCATCTCGGTTTCTCCCAGTCCTCTTGTGGTAATTGCTGGTGTTCCCAATCGGATACCTGAAGTTACAAATGGAGACTTGTCATCAAAAGGCACCATGTTTTTATTCGCGGTGATATCGGCCTTCTCTAGAGCCTTTTCGGCATCTTTACCGGTCACCCCTTTATTTCTAAGATCAATAAGAATCATATGATTATCGGTACCTCCAGAGATAATTTGGTATCCGTGTCCAACCATCGCACTTCCTAAAGCAGCTGCATTTTTCTTTACGTTGACCATATAGTGTAAGAAGTTATCCGTTAAGGCCTCTCCATAAGCCACTGCCTTAGCCGCAATAATATGTTCTAATGGTCCTCCTTGATTGCCAGGAAAAACAGCAAGGTCAAGTAGTGCCGACATTTTTCTTAAGCTACCATCTTTAAGCTTGATTCCGAAAGGATTTTCAAAATCTTCACCCATCATAATCATCCCACCACGCGGGCCTCTAAGAGTTTTATGAGTCGTTGTAGTCACTATATGGCAATGTGGTAGTGGATCATTCAATATACCTTTAGCAATAAGACCCGATGGATGTGAAATATCTGCCAATAAAAGTGCCCCCACCTTATCAGCAATCGCTCTAAAACGAGCAAAATCGATATCACGGGAATAGGCAGAAGCCCCTGCAATAATCATTTTAGGAGATTCTTTCACGGCTATTGCCTCAATAGCATCGTAATCAAGCAATCCAGTCTCACGATCAACGCCATAAAAGGAAGGCTTATATAATCGACCTGAAAAATTCACTGGAGAACCATGTGTAAGGTGTCCTCCATGAGATAAATCAAACCCTAAAATCTTGTCGCCTGGTGTTAAGCATGCATGAAAAACGGATGCATTCGCTTGAGAACCTGAATGCGGCTGAACATTTACATAGGCTGCTCCAAATAACTCCTTAGCTCGTTCAATGGCAAGATTTTCAATTTCATCAACCACTTCACATCCGCCATAATAACGCTTACCAGGATAGCCTTCAGCATACTTGTTGGTCAAAATAGACCCTGCTGCCTCCATCACTGCAGGTGAAGTAAAGTTTTCTGAAGCAATCAGCTCAATACCTCTTAATTGTCTTGACTGCTCTTTTTGTATTAAATCAAAAATGGATTGATCGCGCTGCATAGTAAATATTTTTAGCAAAAATACAACAGTGATTACTTTAAATATCTTCGGTTGACCACAGTTTTTAACAGAAATTGCAAAGATTATTAACTGACGTATTGTCATTTAATTCGTTCTAAATCAAGACATAATGACACCTTTTAATCGCTATTTCATTTTGGCTTGTTGTTTGACCCATTATCTGAAAAACAAAGAATATGATTGATATAAACTCTTTTAGCCAAAAGGTTCAAGAAACCATTGGAGAAGCCCAAATAATAGCCGAAAGCCTAGATCATACTTCGGTAGAACCCATTCATTTGCTGAAGGCAGCCAGCAATAAAAACCCCAACGAATTCGAATACTGGGCAGGATCAAAGTCTCAATTCGAACGATTTCAAAATGCCATAGCGGCGAGTCTTAACCATTTAGGGAAAAGCAAGGGTTCTAATTTAGTAATGAGTAGTTCTTCAGCTGCGGTCTTAACTAGCGCTCTCGCAGGAGCACGAAAGGAGGGTATAGAAATTGCAACCCTCAAACACTTTGCTACAGCACTTCTTTTAAAAGGAGGTACAGCAGCTTCTATTATGAAAGACGTGGGTATTACAGAAGAGCGACTTAATCAGATGCAGAACCCCTCTAACTCAAATAATGGAGAAAACACCCACCTGTCTAGATATGCTAAGAACTTAAACGAATTCGCCGATAGTGGTAAACTTGATCCCGTTATCGGGAGAGATGATGAGATACGTAGAGTGCTACAAATTTTATCAAGAAGAAGTAAGAACAATCCGGTTCTAGTAGGAGAACCCGGAGTAGGTAAAACAGCAATTATCGAAGGTTTGGCGCAGCGTATTGTAGCCCGTGATGTTCCTGAAAACTTAAAAGATAAAAAAATTTATAGCCTAGACATGGGGCTGCTCCTTGCAGGAGCCAAATACAAAGGTGAATTCGAAGAACGTCTAAAGACAGTAGTCAAGGAGGTTGGAGAATCGGATGGTCAAATTATTCTATTCATCGATGAAATTCACACTCTGGTAGGCGCAGGTGGTGGCTCTGGGGCCATGGATGCCGCTAACATTCTTAAACCTGCTCTTTCTAGGGGTAAATTAAGAACCATTGGAGCAACCACCCTGGATGAATTTCAAAAACACTTTGAAAAAGACAAGGCTCTGGAACGAAGATTTCAAAAGGTGGTTGTTGAGGAACCCGACACTGAAAGCGCCATCTCTATTCTAAGAGGATTAAAAGAAAAATATGAAGCTCACCACAAGGTAAAAATTAAGGATGAAGCGGTAATCAGTTCGGTGGTTTTATCCGAACGTTATATCACTAGTCGCTTTTTGCCAGACAAAGCCATTGACCTCATGGATGAAGCAGCATCCAAGCTTCGAATGGAGATCAATTCAAAACCAGAAGAGCTCGATATCCTAGATCGAAAAATCATGCAGCTCGAAATTGAGCTTGAGGCCATTAAACGCGAAGGTGATCAAGAAAAATCAAAGTCGATTCATCTCGATTTAGCAGAATTGAAGGAAAAGAGAAACCATCTTTTCAGTATTTGGGAATCAGAACGAAGAGTGATTGATGAATTACAGAAAACAAAAAACCAAATTGAAGAATTAAAACTCGAGGCTGAAAGAGCCGAGCGCAATGGAGATTATGGAAAAGTTGCTGAATTACGCTACGGTAAAATCAAGGAAAAAGAAGAAGTTTTAAAAGATTTAGAAACGCAAAGCACGCACAATAACAATCAACTCATCAAAGAGGAAGTGACTTCGGAGGATATTGCAGAGGTCGTTGCCAAATGGACCGGAATCCCTGTTCAAAGTCTCGTTACCTCTGAGAGAGAAAAACTATTACATCTAGAAGAGGAATTAAAGAAAAAATTAATTGGACAAGACCACGCAATAGAAGCGGTTTCAGACGCTATTAGAAGAAGTCGTTCTGGACTACAAGACGAAAACAAACCTATTGGGAGCTTCCTTTTCCTAGGAACCACTGGGGTTGGTAAAACAGAGCTAGCGAAAACCGTTACCGAATTATTATTTAACGATCCGAGCGCTATGACTCGTATCGACATGAGTGAATACAGCGAAAAACACAGTGTGAGTCGATTAGTCGGTGCACCTCCGGGATATGTCGGATATGAAGAGGGTGGGCAACTTACCGAGGCGGTTCGCAGAAAACCCTATTCTGTGGTGCTTTTAGATGAAATTGAAAAGGCACATCCAGAGGTATTCAATACCCTTCTTCAGGTGTTAGACGATGGAAGATTGACCGACGGTCAAGGTCGTGTAGTTGATTTCAAGAATACGGTGATTATTATGACGAGTAATTTAGGAAGTCACTTATGGCAGGATGCAGAATTAAACTCACCCTCCAGAAGGGAAGCCATCGAAAAAGAGATCATTGCTTCGCTCAAAAAACATCTAAGACCAGAATTTATCAATCGAATTGACGAAATAATCACTTTTAAACCTTTATCGGCGGAAGCTATTGAATCTATCGTAAGAATTCAGCTAGATCGAGTGATCGAAAAGATAGATACCAAAGAAATCACTTTAGAGGTAAGTGACCCAGCCGTTGAAGCTATTGCTAAAATTGGATTTGATCCTGATTTTGGAGCACGACCTATAAAACGGGTTATTCAACGAAAAGTAGTGAATGAGCTTTCCAAAAAGTTATTATCCGGTGAAATCACAACGGGCGATGCTGTTTTAATCGATGCTTTTGATGAAAATGTGGTATTAAGGAAGATAAATACCAATTAGTATTTTGTAAATTAGACTTCCTTTTTTATTCAGGATGACCAAAGCAGAGAAGACCAAAGCCTTTATTATAGAAACTTCAACCGTGCTTTTCTTAAAGCACGGCTTTGAAGCCACTAGCCTAAGCATGCTGACCAAGGCTACTGGACTTACTAAGGGAGCTATCTATGGAAACTTCAAGGATAAAGAAGATTTAGCCAAAGAGGTATTCAATTATTCAGCTCAAATGCTGTTATCTTCTTTATAATCTCTCAGAGAACCTGAGCAATCTACACAATTAACCATCCGAAGACTTCTAGGTTTTTATAAAACATATCCTGATTTTGCAAGAAAAATAGGTTCTTGTCCGATCGTGAGTTTCGGCGTACAGAGTACCGGTATTCCTGAAATACAATCCCTTGTGAATGAGGCAATTCTACAAATTGAAGTCCTTTTTACTGAAGTTTTGAGTAAAGGACAAGAAAACGGAGAATTCTACCTTAGCCTTCCTCCTGCTGTTTTCGCAAAACAGTTATTCTCTCTTCTTCAAGGGGGGGTTACACAGAGCCTAATTACTAAGGACGACAAATACGCAAAGAATACAGCTACGTATATTGAGCACCTTTTTCAAACGGCAGTTCAACGCAACTAGGTTATGAGCCAGAATACTGTTTCGATCAAAAACAAGCGCGCTCGTTTCGATTACGAGTTGTTAGAGACTTTTGAGGCTGGACTAGTCTTAGGGGGAACAGAAATCAAGTCGATCCGTCAAAGCAAGGCTCGCATCACCGAGAGTTTTTGTGAGTTTAATGACCGAGGAGAGCTTTTCATCGTCAATATGAATATTGACCCTTATTCCCATGGTAGCTTTTATAATCACAAACCCACGGCAGAACGTAAGTTACTGCTTCAAAAAAAGGAATTAAAGAAGTTATTTAAAGAAGTGACTAAAGACGGTTTGACCATTGTCCCTTTAAAGCTCTACATTAACGATAAAGGGTGGGCGAAACTCTCGGTAGCTTTAGCCAGGGGAAAGAAGAACTACGACAAAAGAGAAACGATCAAAGACCGTGAAAACAAGCGCAATCTTGATCGGATCAAGAAAATCAGATAAACGATTATTTTTTAACTCCGGCGGTTTCTTTCAATAACGGTACAAACTGAAAGTCACCGTAGACGGTCTGGTGAAATTCTTTGGCCCCTTTTCTTTCAAGGACAATCATTTTCTGTTGCTCTTCACCAACCGGAATCACTAGAAGACCTCCGACCCTTAATTGCTTCAATAAATCTTTTGGTATTTCAGGAGCACCTGCTGTAACAATAATTCGGTCATAGGGCGCCTCCTTCGAATAACCTTTATAACCATCTCCATAAATCAGTTTTTTAGGTCCTGGGGGATAAATCGAAAAATGACGATCACATTTTCGATAGAGTTCTAGTTGACGTTCAATGGTGTAAACCTCTGCTCCTAATGTCATTAGAATAGCGGTCTGAAAACCGCTCCCTGTTCCAATTTCTAGAACCTTCATACCCGAGTTTACCTGTAACAACTCGGTTTGAAAAGCTACTGTATAGGGGTGAGATATGGTTTGTTCAGCCCCAATTGGGAAGGCTTTATCCTCATAGGCATGTGATTCTAGTGTAGCATCTAAAAATAGATGTCTAGGAACATTTTCAAAAGCCTTTAGGACCTCTTGATTTGATATACCTCTTTCTTTGAGGTAAGAAACCATCGCCCTACGTTGTCCCTTATGTTTTGGAGCATCTAATCGCACACTTCAAAGCTTTCGAGCGAAAATACAACGTCTTTATGTTTATTTTTGATCAAATTTTAAGACCTATGATTAGAGTCGGAGTAATTGGTGCTGGCCACCTCGGAAAAATCCACCTTAAACTTCTTGCCGAAAATCCCAAGTATGATCTGATTGGATTTTTCGACACCAATACCGAAACTTCAGAGGTTTTAGCAACCAATAACGGCTATCGTTATTATACTTCAATCGATGAGCTGCTAGGTGAAATTGACGCTGCTTGTATCGTTACCCCTACCCCTTTTCATTTTGAGGTAGCCCAAAAGGC
>JAYPSS010000003.1:23560-24921 GCA_038133115.1 Flavobacteriaceae bacterium
TTAGATCTAATGATTCACGATATTGACATACTGCTTCAAATGGTTAAAAGTAAGATTACATCTATCGATGCCAATGGAGCTGCAGTAGTGAGCTCTTCGCCAGACATTGCAAGTGCTAGAATTGCGTTTGAAAACGGATGTGTAGCGAATCTAACCGCAAGCAGAATATCTTTGAAGAATATGCGACGTACACGTCTTTTTCAAAAAGACGCCTATATCACCATTGATTTTCTTGCCAAGAAAACAGAGGTCGTTCGTATAAAAGAGGCTCCAGAAAATCCTGAACCCTTCGATATGATTCTTCAAACGGCTGAAGGAGAGAAAAAGCAGATTTACTTCGAAAGCCCAGAGACGACCGAAGTTAATGCGATTGCTGAAGAGCATAATGATTTTGCTTTAGCGATCGAAGGCAGAAAAGAGCCTAATGTTAACTTTGAGCATGGTGCAAAGGCACTTGAAGTAGCTCAAGCGATTATAGACAAACTTGAATTTTAGGTAATGAGTGTATCTGCTGCTATCGAAAATTTCAGAAAAGAATTACCCATAAATGTTAAGCTAGTTGCCGTTTCTAAAACCAAGCCTATCTCTTTGATTCAAGAAGCCTACGAGACTGGACAAAGAGATTTTGGAGAAAATAAGGTGCAAGAATTAGTAGAGAAACAGGAAGCCTTACCTAACGATATTCGTTGGCACATGATTGGTCATTTACAACGAAATAAAGTCAAATATATCGCTCCTTTTGTACACCTTATACACGGGGTAGATAGCTTGCGATTATTGAAGGAAATTAATAAGCAAGGGGCTAAAATCAATCGCTGTATTTCAGTACTACTTCAAGTTCACATTAGCCAAGAAGACACAAAATTTGGTTTTGATTCAAACGAATTAAAAGAAGCTATAAACGAATGTAAAGTTCTTGAATGGATCAAGCCTTGTGGTCTTATGGGTATGGCTACTTTTACATCAGATAGGGATCAAGTTTGTCGTGAATTTCAAGGGTTAAAACATTTATTCGACGAGTATCAATCTGATTTCTGCGAGAACCCTACCCTATCTATGGGTATGAGTGGAGATTATAAGGTTGCTATAGATCAAGGAAGCACAATGATTCGTATCGGCAGTAGTTTATTCGGAAGTCGATGAACTATGCGATCATCGACATAGAGAGCACTGGAGGAGCCTTCAATAAAGAAGGCATTATAGATATTGCGATCCTTCGGTATGAAGGGAACGAGTTAATCGATCAATTCCATAGTCTTATAGACCCTGAAAAAGCCATTCAACCTTTTGTGAGTAAACTCACAGGTATTTCGCCTTCAATGGTTCAAGGAGCTCCAAAATTCTATCAAGTCGCCAAGCGT
>JAYPSS010000004.1:0-21757 GCA_038133115.1 Flavobacteriaceae bacterium
GAGTAATATTCTTCTAGAATCTGAATAAACTTAGGATTCTTACTTGGGGTATAGGCTTGATTCGCACAACATACTACAGGTTCAATCTCGGAATGAGACTCAAGGGTGCTTAGTACCTCTTTTACCGTATGAATCGGCAGCTCTTGTGCATGAATGATTGCCTCATTTTCAACAATCAATGCGCCATTTTCGGCGATAAAGCTCATTTTCTCACCGATCTCAGTGAGTTTGACAATCATTGATGGATATTGGCGTCCGCTAGCGGCAACAAACCGAATGCCCCTTTGATGCATCTGCTCATGCAGTTCTAAGAAAAGGGGGCTAACCTCGTGATTGGAGTTGAGAAGAGTGCCATCCATGTCTGACACCACCATTTTAATATTGGATAGATTCATAATGTCAAAAAAAATCCCGATACCAAAGGTATCAGGATTTTCATAGCGGGGTTGAATAAATATTATTTTACCTTTTCGACTAACGCTTTGAAAGCTTCTGGCTGATTCATCGCTAAATCGGCAAGAACTTTACGGTTAAGTTCGATTTGGTTTTTCTTTAGCGCTCCCATGAATTGTGAATAGGACATGCCGTGCAGTCTTGCGCCTGCATTAATACGGGTAATCCAAAGGGCTCTGAAATTTCTCTTTTTGTTACGACGGTCACGGTAAGCGTAAAGAAGGGCTTTCTCTACAGCGTTTTTAGCAACGGTCCATACATTTTTTCTTCTTCCGAAGTATCCTTTAGCTAGCTTAAGGACTTTTTTTCTGCGTGCTCTTGAAGCAACTGAGTTTACTGATCTTGGCATACTAATTTGTTTTTGTAGTCGGCGTTCTTTGAGAATCTTTTATTGGGCCGAACTCCATGGTTAATAAATCCCTTACTTATTTCAGACGTAATTGTTCTTTGATACTGTTAACGTCTGATTCATGCACTAGGGTACTGTGCGTGAGTTTAAGCTTACGCTTTTTTGATTTCTTAGTCAGAATGTGACTTTTGAAAGCGTGCTTTCTCTTGATTTTCCCAGAGCCAGTCAGCTTAAAACGCTTCTTGGCACTAGATTTAGTTTTCATTTTTGGCATGATCCTATAATTTAATTACCCGCTACTTATTTCTTTACCACTTTCGGTGCGATGAACATCGTCATACGCTTACCTTCTAACTGTGGCATTTGCTCCACTTTACCAAACTCTTCTAGCTCTTGTGCTAGTTTAAGTAGTAAAATTTCGCCTTGGTCTTTGTAGACAATCGATCGTCCTTTGAAGAAAACAAAAGCTTTGAGCTTTGCGCCTTCTTTTAAGAATTTTTCAGCATGTCTTTTCTTGAACTCGAAATCGTGTTCATCGGTTTGTGGGCCGAATCTGATTTCCTTAATAACGACCTTAGTCGCATTCGCTTTAATTACCTTTTCACGCTTCTTTTGTTCGTAAAGAAACTTCTTGTAATCAATTACCTTACAAACCGGTGGGTCTGCTTTAGGAGAGATTTCAACAAGATCTAGTTCTAGATCTTCTGCAACGGCTAGTGCCTTAGAAATAGGGTAGATCCCTATCTCAACATTATCTCCTACCAGGCGCACTTCTCTAGCAGTAATTTCCTGATTGATATTGTGCGGATTCGAAATTTCTCTTCGACCCTGGGGTTTAGTGCGTTTTCTGCGTATTGCTATGGCGCTAAAATTTTAGTTCAACTTCTATTTAAAAGATTTAAGCGTCTGCTTAATTTCTTCGTTAATTATTTTGGCAAAGCTTTCGATATCCATAGATCCTAGGCTCTCACCACCGTGCTTTCTAACGCTGATTTGCTTGGCATTTTCTTCTTGCTCACCAACAACAATCATTAAAGGCACTTTTTTCATCTCTGCCTCGCGTATTTTCTTACCTACGGTTTCATTACGGGCATCGATAAGGCCGCGAATTTCGTGATTTTCTAATGATTTTAAAACTTTTTCTGCATATTTTTCGTGTTTCTCACTGATAGGCAGAACAATAGCTTGAACCGGTATTAACCATAACGGGAAATTACCACCGGTGTGCTCTAGTAGTAGAGCGATGAATCTCTCTAGACTACCAAAGGGCGCACGGTGAATCATAACGGGACGATGATTTTCGTTATCGCTTCCTTTGTATTGTAGATCAAATCGCTCTGGAAGATTATAATCTACTTGGATCGTACCTAATTGCCACTTACGTCCCAAGGCATCTTTAATCATGAAATCGAGCTTTGGCCCGTAGAAGGCAGCTTCTCCTTCTTCGATGACATAAGTAAGTCCTTTATTCTTTGCTGCGGTAATAATGGCTTGTTCAGCCTTTTCCCAATTAGCAACTTCACCGATGTATTTTTCTGGTTTTTGAGGGTCTCTTACCGATACTTGAGCGGTAAAATCTTCAAATCCTAAAGATCCAAGAACATAAAGCGTTAAGTCAATGACGTTTTCAAACTCTCCTAGTAATTGATCTTGAGTACAGAAAATGTGTGCGTCATCTTGAGTAAAACCACGAACTCTTGTTAGACCGTGTAATTCACCACTTTGTTCATAACGGTAAACGGTTCCAAATTCTGCAAATCGCTTGGGTAGATCTTTATAACTCGAAGGGCTATGCTTATAAATTTCACAGTGATGAGGGCAGTTCATAGGCTTGAGTAAGAACTCTTCATCTTCTCTCGGTGTGCGAATCGGCTGAAAGCTGTCTTCACCGTATTTTGCATAGTGGCCTGAAGTTACGTAAAGTTCTTTTTGACCGATATGAGGGGTAACTACCATTTCGTAACCCGCCTCTTTTTGGGCCTTTTTCAAGAAGGTTTCTAAACGCTCGCGAAGTGCTGCGCCTTTAGGTAGCCAGAGTGGAAGTCCTTGCCCCACTTTTGGTGAAAACGTGAATAATTCTAACTCTTTACCCAGTTTTCTGTGATCTCTTTTCTTGGCTTCTTCAATACGTTCGAGATACTCGGTAAGTTCTTTCTGCTTTGGAAATGAGATCCCGTAAACCCTTGTTAACTGAGGCTTATTTTCGTCACCTCTCCAATAGGCACCTGCGATACTCAGTAATTTGAATGCCTTGATAAAACTGGTGTTTGGAAGGTGTCCTCCTCGGCATAAATCGGTAAAATCGCTGTGATCACAAAAGGTGATATCTCCGTCGGTTAGATTCTCAATAAGTTCTACTTTGAACGGATTGTCTTGGGTTTTATAAAAGTCAAGTGCAGCAGCTTTTGAAACTGAACGCATTTTAAATTCGTGCTTTTCTCTAGCAATTTCAAGAGCTCTTTTTTCGATCGCAGCAAAATCCTTTTCGCTAATAGCGTGCTCTTTAAAATCAATATCGTAGTAAAAGCCTTGCTCGATCGCAGGACCAATGGTTAAGTTAACCCCTGGGTATAATTGTTCGATAGCCTGAGCAAGTAGGTGAGCGCTTGAGTGCCAAAAAGCTTTTTTACCTTCATCATCATTCCAAGTGTATAAGGTAAGCGTCCCATCGGTTTCTAGTGGAGTACTGGTCTCAATGGTTTTCTGATTGTAACTTGCAGATACAACATTTCTAGCAAGTCCTTCGCTTATCGACTGAGCTACCTCAAAAGGAGTTGTTCCTTTCGATACCTCTTTTACCGCGCCATCGGGTAGGGTTACCTTAATCATGTTTCTTACTCTAATTAGGTCGCAAAGATAGTTATAAGCCTTTGTCAGCCAAAGTCTACTTAATGCTTAATTTTGTCTAATCAAAAGTACAGCAATGAATCTACACCTAAAGCGCTTATTTCCTTATCTGGCGCTTGTTTTTATTGGGTTTCCCGGTGTTTTTTACCGAAGAGGATGGCTGTTTGAAAGACTAAACGATTGGCATTCTCCTTTTTTAGACGGTTGGTTTACTACAATTACTTGGTTAGGCGATGCAACTTTTGCGGTTCTTATTCTCTTTTGGTTGTATTGGTTTAAAAATTATCAATGGGTATACACCTTTGTTTTAGGGTTTGTTCTACATGTTATTTTCGTTCACATTTTTAAACAATTGATTGCGCACGGATTTGAAAGGCCTTTTCTGTATTATCAGCAAATCGGATTAGAAAGTTCCTTTGATTGGATCGAAGGAGTTTCTATTCGAAAACTGAATAGTTTTCCTTCGGGTCATACCGCTACAGCATTTTTCTTTGCAACTTTTCTTAGTCAGTTGAGTAGAAGATCAATAGTATATCTCTGGTTATTTTTAGCCATCATGGTTGGCTTATCAAGGGTCTACATTGGTCAACATTGGTTTATGGATATCTATGTCGGAATGTTATTCGGTCTGTGGTCTACTTTACTTAGCCTTTATTTGGTGAATCGGTATCCAAGGCCTTGGTTTGAAAAGCGCAGAAAGCAATGAGTCAAATAACCTTTTTACTTAGAAAATATCCGTGGCTTATTTTTAGCCTTATCGCTTTTCTTGTTTTTATACAATTCAATTGGAGTTATCCGATTAATATTCTTGACGAAGCTAAAAACAGTGAGGCAGCTCGCGAAATGCTTGAGACCGGTCGTTGGTTTTACCCGACCTTCAACGAAGTGATTCGAACCGACAAGCCACCCTTGCACTACTTTTTCATGACATTGGGGTATTTGGTCTTTGGTGTTGGTCCTTTTGGAGCACGGTTTTTTTCAGCGGTCTTTGGGGCATTGACCTTCTACCTTATTGTCAAGCAAACAGCCAAAGATCTTGGTAATAAAACCGCAATTTATTCTGGGCTAACCTTTGTCAGTTCGTTATTATTTGCCCATGAATTTCACATGGCAGTACCCGATCCTTACCTGATTTTTGCTGTGACTTGGGCAATTACATCCTTTTACTGCTTTGAAAAGGAGTCTTCAAAAGCTCATTTATGGATGGCCTATATTGCGATTGGCCTTGGTTTATTAGCAAAGGGTCCTATCGCTGCAGTGATCGTGCTCTTGTCGGCTGCCTTATACTTTACGCTCACCCAACAGTGGTCTAAATTATTCACTTACAAGCCTTTTGCGGGAGTATTGATTTCTTTGGCAATTGCTGCTCCGTGGTATTATATGGCACATATTGCCACAGAAGGTGTTTTTACTGAAGGCTTCTTTTTAGATCATAACCTTAACCGCTTCAGTGATCAAAAAGAGGGACATGGTGGGCCCTTTATAATTACTCCACTGCTGGTTATTGCCGGTCTTTTACCTTTGGGTGTTTGGCTCATCTCTGCACTGATCAAGGCTTTTCGATTACGAAATCGTTCGAATTGGCTAACCCTCTGTTTTTCGGTCGCTATAGCAGTGCTTACTTTTTTTAGTTTTTCGAGTACTAAACTTCCGAATTATCCGATGCCTGCTTTCGGATTTATGACCGTAGTTTTAGGTTTTTACTTTTCTGAACTTGTTTCAAATCAGAATTCTAAAGCGTTGAAAGGGGGGCTTTGGGTATTGACTATACTCGGTATCGCACTGACCATAGGTGCTTACTTTGGACTGGCTACTCACAGAAGCTTGTTTTTGTATAAGAACTTGGCATTTTTCATTTTAATCCTACCCATTAGCAGTCTCCTCATCGTTCTTACTCTAAAAGTAAGATCATTACATCAATCATTAGTGCTAACCGTACTAAGTTGGATGATTTTCGGATCGTTTTTATGGGGATATCTCTTCGGTCAAATAAGTCTTGAATCGCCTGTGGTTAAAGTGTCTCCACACATCAATCAGCCTTCTATTCAAACTGTGGTTTATCAGCGAATGGACCCTGCTTTTCCGATTCAGCTAAAGCGAACGTTTAGAACAGTTTCTCAACGAGATGAACTACTCACTGATTCCTTGTTTGATTATATTTTGACCAACACCAAGAATAAGAAAGATATTCAGTGGTTGGATACGCACTTCGAGAAATTGGTAGAGGCTCCTGCACTTTTTGAGGATCATACCACTAGACTCTATCAGCCTATCCAATAAGCGAGTAACATTCCTAATAGAACCATAACGATTCTTGCCAGGTTAAAGCGATGACCTTTCTCGCTTTCAAAGAGAATGATCGCGCCCACATGAAGAAAAATTCCCGCGGATAGCGCATTCAAGTAGGGGGTGTAGGTAAGCACCCAGTCTAAATGGGTAATTAGACTACCGAGTGGTGTGATTAGACCAAATAAAATAAGTGCACCAAAAGCCTGAATCTTTGAAAGATTGGCTCTAAGGGCTAGGGTATACAAAATCATTGCAATAGGCACCTTGTGCAGGCTCACCGCAAGTAATAAGTGTTTTTCACCATCTAGTGGGATACCTTCGATGAAGGCATGCACAAATAGGGCAGAGAAGATTAGGGCAAAACCAGAGAACCCATCAGATTCATTGAGATGAGCGTGACCGTGCTCGGCACCCTTAGAAAAACTCTCTAAAATCATCTGCAGTAAAATACCCCCGAGAATGATTAGCGAGATTAATCGACGATCTAATCCTTGCTCAAACAAATTAGGCAACAGCTCGATCAGTGTAATGGATAGAAGGAATGAACCACTAAATCCTAGTAGGAGTTGTTTGAATTTTGATACCTTTTTCGCACCAAATTCAGTGATTAATGTGCCAAGGATGACAGCGACTAGCGGAATACCTATGGTTAGTGTCATGGGGCAAAAATAGACTAATTTAGCGCAGCATTTATTCAGTACAATGAACCAAGACACCTCTTTTTTAGCAAAGACGTTTTACGGCTTTGAGCCCCTTTTAGAAAAAGAATTAAGAAAGCTCGGAGCTAAAAACATCCAATCAATCAATCGCGCAGTCTCTTTCGAAGGAGATTTAGGGTTCTTGTACAAGGCGAATCTCTCGCTGAGAACCGCTCTTAGAATTTTAATGCCTATCAGACGTTTTCCCGTGAAAAATCAAACTGATTTGTATCGCGCCATCGACCGTATTGATTGGTCGAAGTGGTTTTCGGCAGAGCAGAGTTTTATCATAGATGTGACGCTTTTTTCGGATCATTTTAATAACTCTCTATTTGTCGCCCAAAAGGCTAAGGATGCTATTGTTGATCAATTTTCGAAGAGAGAAGGCAAGCGACCTTCGGTAACTACCGAAAATCCTGATATACGTATACAATTGCATTTACAAGGGGATCAGTTGACGATTTCTCTTGATAGTTCAGGAAACTCATTACATCAAAGAGGTTATCGTATTGAGACAAACATTGCTCCGATTAACGAAGTATTAGCTGCAGGTATGCTACTTCATAGCGGATGGGAGGGTAAAACTTATTTTTACGACCCCATGTGTGGAAGTGGGACTTTAGCGATTGAGGCAGCGATGATTGCTTGTAATATCCCGCCTAGTTTGAATCGAACCACTTTTTCATTTATGAATTGGAAGAATTTCGATGCTGAATTATTTGAGGTCATTCGCAATTCGTGTCTATCTAAAGTCAAAGAGTTTAGAGGACATATTTATGCTTCTGATAAGGCCCCAAGTGCGGTGCGAAAGGCACAAGAAAATATAGAAAATGCGGGGCTAGAAGAATACATCTCTGTCGTTCGTTCTGATTTCTTTTTTGCAGATCGACCTTCAGAGGTTCCGTTGCATATTGTTTTCAATCCGCCCTATGGAGAGCGACTACCTATTGATGCGGATGTCTTTTATGGGAAAATAGGAGACACCTTAAAAAAAGAATACCAGGGCTGCGAGGCTTGGTTTATTACCGCTAATATCGAGGCTCTAAAAAGTGTAGGTCTTCGTCCTTCTAGAAAGATTAAAATGTTTAATGGAAAGCTCGAATCGCGACTAGTGAACTATGAACTTTACGAGGGCTCGAGAAAGGCCTCGAAATCTTAACGAGTTTTCTTTACGGGCAAGTAATAGCTAAGGCCGTAATTGTAGCTAAATCCGAATCTAGCACCATCTGTAACTCGATTAAATCCTGGGATCCAAAGATTATCGAAGTTCTCAGGTTCTTTCTGACTGACCAAAAATCCCATCCGAAAACTTCCCCCTAAATAAAGCTGTTTGGTTAGATGAGTTTTAAATCCGAGTACCCCTTCAAGATAACTCGCCGAAAGACCATTATGAGTAGGCCCTTGAACATTGTAATTGGGAAATTCTCCGTAACGCTCGACCCATGCGGTGTCATAGAAGTTGGTTATTCCTTGAGCCGTATCAAAAGAAGATACTACGTAGCGTGCACCGGCAGTGATTTGATTTTTCTCGCCGGGCTTTCTTTGATAAATCTCCCAGTCTAGACCTAATTTGAGAAATTCGCCTGAAACCTTATAACTGTAGAGCAGGCTCTGATCGATGGATTCTTTCGTGTCGAAAGACTCTGACCCGATTTCAACGGCAATTTTTGTTTTGTCTCTAAAAGTTAAATCACCGAATATTTCAAAACCTGTATACCCCTCTTGAAGCTCAGATCGAACTAATTTCGATAGATCAATTCCTGCCCTAATCCCGTATTCCTTCTGAGCGTAAATCGAAACAGAAGCCAGGACCATTATCCAGAAAACCGCTATTTTGCTAATGTAAGATCGCCACATGCTCATCATTATTAGAATTGATTTCTGGTGTATTTACAATCACTTCACTGATCCAATTACGGGTTGATTGGATACTTAAATCACTGTAGGTACGAATATACCCACAGGCTCTCGATACATAAGTGGCCTTCGGAGTATAATTGAAGTTCAGCGTATCATTGGTGTTTACGATCAATCCATCTACCTCAGTTCTTTTCTGTAAGATTAAGTCATAACTACTTTGACTTGTAGGTAGCACGAGTGCAATGGCTGAAACTGTTGTGTTGTCATAATTTTGAACGATGTCTCCATTCAAATCTATGAGACTAAAGCCTGATACCGATTTAGCAGTCACACCATCTTCGGCACTGTAGAAAACTAGATTGACGTAAACAGAGTCGTTTTCAACACATACATCGTCCTTTTCACAACTTGAACATATAAGAAGGGTAGAAAGCGCAAGGATGCAGGTTGGTAACTTCATTATTCGTTTTTAATCAATAACACTACGTTTTCAATGTGGTGCGTCTGAGGAAACAAATCTACTGCTCTTGAACGAACTACGCGATACTGCTCAGATAGGAGTTTTAAATCTCTTGCTTGCGTTGCTGAGTTACAACTTACATAGACAATCTTTTTCGGGGCTAGTTTCAGAAGTTGTGCTACCACATCGCCATGCATTCCGTCCCTTGGTGGGTCTGTGATAACAATATCTGCTTTGCCGTGTCTTTCAACGAATTCGTCGTTAAACACATTTTTCATGTCTCCGACCTCAAAAGTTACATTGCTGATATTGTTAATCACCGCATTTTCCTTCGCTTTTTCTATAGCTTCAGGTACGGCCTCAACACCCACCACATATTTTGCCTTTTGAGCAATAAATTGAGCAATGGTACCGGTGCCTGTATATAAATCATAAACGAGTTCATCACCGCTGAGATCAGCAAATTCTCTTGCTACTTCATACAAACGAAGCGCTTGTGCACTATTGGTTTGATAAAACGACTTGGCATCGACTTTAAATCTCAAAGACTCCATAGTTTCCTCAATGTGATCTTTGCCTTTAAAAACAATAATGTCTTGATCGTACAGCGTATCATTTCCTTTTTGGTTGATCACATATAGGAGTGAAGTGATTTCAGGAAACTCGCTAGCAACAGCAGAAAGGTAGCTTTCTATCTGATCTTTAGAAGCTTCATAAAATTGAATTAGTACCATTAAATCACCAGCCAAGGTGTTTCTAATCATCAAGGTGCGAAGCGCCCCCGTGCGGTTGCGTGGGTTGAAAAATTCAAGCTCTTGACGAATTCCTTCTTCTTTGCAGAAGTTGCGTATGCGGTCAGACGGTTCTCCTTGCAGGTAACAGTGATTGAGATCGATAATTTTATCCCACATCCCCGGCTTATGAAAACCTAGACCTCTACGATCAAAAATCTCCCCGCTCTCGATTTCTTCTTTTTCAATCCATCGACTATCTGAAAATGAGAATTCCATTTTGTTGCGATAGTGATAGATGGTCTCAGAGGCTAAAATTGGCTCGATATGTTCAGGGATGATTTCTCCAATTCGCTTGAGATTTTCTAGTACTTCATTTTGTTTGTAGATCAGTTGCTGATCATATTGAAGATGTTGCCACTTACAACCGCCGCATCGGGTGAAATGCTCACACTTAGGTTCAACACGGTGCTCAGATTCACTTTTAATCGAAATGGCTTCGGCTTCGAGATAGTTTTTTCTCTTCTTGACAACGCGTGCATCCACGATATCACCCGGGGCCACGTATGGGATAAACACAACACGTCCTTCTTCAGTTTTCCCTATTGCCTTTCCTTTCGCTCCTAGGGTGTAAATTTTCAAGTCCTCAAGAACTCTCTGCGGTTTTCTGCTCATAACTGCAAAGGTAATTGGTTATGCGGATTGTATTGTCGAACTTTGAAGGGCTTTAAAAAAATAAGTATGATTGATTCGATTCGCAGTTCTGAAGAGGCTATCGCTTTAGAAAATAAATTCGGTGCGCATAATTATCATCCGCTTCCTGTGGTATTAGCTAAAGGAGAGGGAGTTTACTTATGGGATATTGAGGGTAAGAAGTATTTCGACTTTTTATCGGCCTATTCAGCGGTAAATCAGGGGCATTGTCATCCGAATATTATAAATGCACTCACTGAGCAATCGAAGCAATTGACGCTGACTTCACGAGCTTTTTATAATGATCAACTGGGTCGGATGGAGAAATACCTAACAGAAACTTTTCATTTCGACAAGGTTCTCCCTATGAACACTGGTGCTGAGGCGGTAGAGACTGCATTAAAGATTGCAAGACGTTGGGCCTATAAGGTGAAGGGTTTGCCCGAAGATCAGGCTCAAATTGTTGTCTGTGATCAAAACTTTCACGGCAGAACCACTACGATCATATCGTTTTCTTCGGATGAAACGGCTCGCCAAGGTTTCGGACCTTACACTAGTGGTTTTATAAAAATCCCTTATAACGATGCGGATGCCTTAAAAGAGGTTCTCAAGGCTCACTCGAACATCGCAGGATTTTTAGTTGAACCCATTCAAGGCGAAGCTGGAGTTATGGTACCTGATGAAGGATACCTAACTAAGGTTTCAGCCCTCTGTAAAGAATACGGAGTACTCCTTCTAGCCGATGAGGTTCAAACCGGTATTGCAAGAACGGGTAGACTTCTGGCAACCTGTGGTAATTGTAAATGTGAGGATAAGCACTGTAGTGGTACCCCTGAGGTTAAACCGGATATTCTAATTCTTGGTAAAGCAATTTCAGGAGGAGCATACCCGATTTCAGCGGTTTTAGCTAATGACCAGGTGATGCAAGTAATCACCCCAGGCTCGCATGGTAGTACCTTCGGTGGAAATCCAGTAGCTGCCGCCGTTAGTATAGCTGCTTTAGAGGTGATCAAGAATGAGCGATTAGCAGAAAATGCCTTTGAGCTAGGGGAATATTTCAGAAACGAGCTACGCTCGAAACTAGGGGACTGTAGTCTAGTGAGTTTAGTTCGCGGAAAGGGACTACTCAATGCGATTGTTATCAACGATACTGAAGAAAGCGAAACTGCTTGGAATCTCTGCTTGAAGCTCAGAGATAATGGCTTATTAGCAAAACCTACACATGGTAATATCATTCGATTTGCTCCTCCGTTAGTAATGACCAAAGAGCAGATTGATGAATGTATTGAAATAATTGTTCGATCAGTATTCGAGTTCGAAGCCTCCCTTAACCTTTAAAAGCGGTTACCTTTTTGATGTAGACGTTCTGTAGTGGCCAATCGCCTTGGTCGACTGCTACGGCGTTTATTTGGTCAACGACTTCCATACCTTCAATTACTTCTCCAAAGGAGGTATAGTTACCGTCTAAATGATAGGAGCCAGGCTTGGTAACTACAATGAAAAATTCAAAAGGAGAAGCCAATTTATGAGGGTTGTCGATATCACTGCTAGGCATTGAAATCACGCCTCGGTGATGTGAGTGATTTTTGTCGGTATCAGGAGGTAATAAATACCTACCAATTGCTTTTCGTTTCTTAGGCAGATCTGGAGTATCTGCATTTCCACCTTGAATGATGAAATTTTCTACTACACGGTGAAACATGGTGTTGTTGAAGTATCCTTTTTTAGCAAGATATACCGCGTTGGCCCTGTGATAGGGGACATCAGCATATAATTGAACCGTGAAATTACCAAAGCTTGTTTCAAAAGTGAGATGGTCCTCTTCTAAAGTCTTTTCATATTCGAAGAAAAAAGGAATCGCATTTTCTTCAGTTAACACAAATGACTCTGTCTCAGTTTCTTTCTCTACTTGAACCGAGGGCTTTGGTTCTTTTACAATTGAGTTAGTGGTAGAGTTGGAATTATTTTTTTTCTCGGATTCACCGCAGGAAAAAAACAATAAAAATGCGCTAAGACAGAAGGCATACTTCATTTCATTCGTTTTTTCAAAGATAAAACATCTAAAAGCTTTTGTACATTAGCCGCCGCTATGCCGTTACTCAAACGAAATCCATTTGGTCATATACTCTTATTAAAGAGACTTCTCATCTTGTTTGCTGGTTTTGCAACGCACGCCCGTTACAAGCGTTTTAATACCCTTCAAATCGAAGGATCTGAGGTTCTTAGAAATTTGCCCGGTAAAAAAGTGCTTTTCGTGAGTAATCACCAAACGTATTTTGCAGACGTGGTTGCTATGTTTCACGTATTCAATGCGAGTCTTCAAGGCAGAGAGGATTCGATCAAAAACGCATTATATCTATTAAGACCTAAATTGAATTTATACTACATCGCTGCCAAGGAGACGATGAATGATAGTTTGCTTGCAAAGATTCTAGCTTACGCCGGTTCGATCAGTATTGAGCGCACCTGGAGAGCAGGGGGGAAAGAGGTAAATCGTCAGGTAAAATTCAGTGATATTTCGAATATTGGTAAAGCGCTAGATGACGGTTGGGTAATTACCTTTCCGCAAGGTACTACCCGCCCTTGGAAGCCCATTAGAAAGGGTACGGCTCACATTATTAAAACGTATCAGCCTATAGTAGTCCCAATCGTTATTGATGGGTTTAGAAGATCCTTCGATCGAAAAGGTATTTATATCAAAAAGAAAGGGATCCTACAATCGATGGTGATTAAAGATCCCTTAGAAATTGATTACGAAAACGAATCGGTCGATTCGATTATTGAAAAATTAGAGTTTGCTATTGAGCAACACCCTTCATTCTTAAAGGTGATCCCCGAAGAAGAACTTCTAGCCTATAACGAGGATCATAAGAAGAGAGAATTCCCTTTTAATTTCGGTAGTCAAGAGCAGGAGGACGATTCCCAAGAAGAGGACGATAATTAAAGTCAGCCCCTCTACGTTCTTCAAATTCAGCTCTTGCCTTAGCAATAATCTTTGGATTTTTAAAAAGCTTAGCTCCACTAAGCGCTAGAGTTTTGGCTGCTACCGCCATACCTTTTAATCCAATACTAGTACCACCAGCAGCAACGGCTTGCCATGAATGTGCTGAGGTGCCAGGAACCCATGTGGCGGTTCCGAAACCTACCGTAGGAACGACAAAACTAACGTCTCCCACATCGGTTGAACCGTAAGCTCTAGAAGCTTCTTGGTATGGAGCAACCTCTGTAGCAACTCCTTCGTCTAGCGGACGATTTAAACTCTCAGAGATTTTTTCTGCAAAAGCGCGTTCCTCTGCCGTGTAGGTGTATCCGCCCACAGTTGATAGGCTTTCATGTACTAGGGTTTGTAATGTTTGATTAGGTAACAATTCGTGAACTCCATTCACGATTTCATAGCTCATTGTAGTCTCTGTACCTTTTGCAGCTCCTTCGGCAGCTAAAACGATGCGATCGAATACGTTGCGAACGATCTCTCTAGAGGGATGTCTTGAATAGTAATAGACCTCTGCGAAGTCAGGAACCACATTGGGAGCCTTTCCTCCGTCAGTGATTACATAGTGAATTCGTGTTTCTTGAGGGACGTGCTCACGCATCATATTCACCATGTAATTCATGGCTTCAACAGCGTCAAGCGCAGATCGACCTCTTTCTGGGGCTCCGGCGGCATGTGCTGAAACTCCGTTAAATCTAAATTTTCCTGAAATATTAGCTAGTGCAGCAGCTTCATTTGCTTGGTTAGCGGCTCCAGGGTGCCAGTGTAAAACCACATCGACGTCATCAAAAAGCCCGGCACGAGACATGTAAACCTTTGCTCCACCTCCCTCTTCAGCGGGGGTTCCATAGAATCGGATACGGCCTTCGGTTTTGGTTTTTATTAGCCAATCTTTGAGGGCAACCGCGGCGGCAAGTGAGGCGGTTCCGAATAAATGGTGCCCACATCCGTGACCGCCAATAGCATCAGCACTTTCTTTAAAGGGTACTGCTTTCTGAGAAAGACCAGGGAGTGCATCGAACTCACCTAGAATACCAATTACAGGACCTTTGGTTCCATATTCAGCAACGAAGGCGGTAGGGATTTCAGCTACACCTGTAGTAATAGAAAAGCCTTCGCTTTCTAATCGCGCCTTAAGTAGATTGCTTGATTGATATTCTTGGTAACCCATTTCAGCTAAGTCCCAAATTTCAAGAGCAATGCTTTCATAGTCACTCAAATGGGTTTCTATGGATTCAAAAACTTGAGAGGTCTTTTGTGCAATGGCAAAACTGCTCAATAGAAGTGTTGCGATGGTCAATTTAAGTTTTGTCATGTGTTGAGGTTTAATAAGGTTTAAGGTAGTGAGAAATTTCAGGTTTAGAAATCAGAACGGGGATGAAGTTTTTCTATGGTATCCCGGAGTTTTTCAACCGAACTATGTAGGTATATTTCAGTAGTCGTTATGCTTTCATGACCCAACATTAATTGAATGGCGCGCAAATCGGCTCCGTTTTCTAATAGGTGAGTAGCAAAGCAATGCCTGAAGGTATGCGGACTAATCTCTTTTTTAATTCTGGTTTTTTCTACAATCTGCTTGGTAAGGGTAAAAATCATGGCTCGTGTAAGCGATCTTCCGCGTCGGTTTAAGAATAAAACATCCTCATATAGGGGTTGAGGTTGATATTCTGATACGCGATTTTCAAGATATCCTTCTAATCGTTTTATAGAGTAAGGACCGATCGGCACTAATCGTGTTTTCTGTCCCTTTCCGATCACTCGAATGAATCCTTCATTCAAAAACAAGTCAGAGAGACGTAATTGAAGAATTTCGGATACTCGAAGACCACAAGCATAGAGCATTTCGAAAATGGCGAGGTTGCGACTACCCTGTGGGTGTGATAAGTCAATGGCACCCAAGAATTCCTGAACTTCAGCTTCGGTTAAAAAGACCGGGATTTTTCTTGAAAGTTTAGGAGCCTCAATTTGTTCAGCAGGATTTACTTCGAGATATTTTTCGGCCGTTAAATAACTAAAAAAGCCTTTCATAGAAGATACCAATCGAGCTAGCGATCTCGCACTTAATTCTACAGACAGTGATCCCATCGATGCTCTTAGATTTTCTAATTGTGTCAAGGTGGGCCGATCAACCCCGTTGCTTACCAGGGCATCTTTTAATCGATTTAAATCGTAGGTGTAACTATTTATCGTGGCTTTACTAGAACCCCTTTCTAATTTTAAATAGTTGATGTATTCTGCTATGGCCTGTTCCCAGTTCACGAAAACCTTCTATTTTAGCGTTATGAAGATAGCAGTTATAAATGGTCCGAACCTAAACTTATTGGGTAAAAGAGAGCCTGAAATTTACGGCTCGACAACTTTTGTGGATTACTTTAATGAGCTCCAATCACGCTATGAGGGTCACGAACTGATTTATTTTCAATCGAATATCGAAGGAGAACTTATCGATAAACTTCATGAATGTGGGTTTGATTATGACGGTATTGTGCTTAATGCTGGCGCTTACACCCATACCTCAGTGGGCCTAGGCGATGCCGTGGCAGGAATTAATACCCCAGTAATCGAAGTTCACATTTCGAACACTTATGCACGAGAGCCCTTCAGACACCAGTCTTTTATTGCTGCAAAAGCAGCCGGAATAATTATCGGATGTGGACTAGATAGTTATCGTCTCGCCATTGAGTCGATTCTGTCTAGAGGTGAATAACCTCATCGTAGGCTGCAGCAACTGCTTCCATTACCGCTTCACTCATCGTTGGGTGAGGGTGAACCGCTTTAAGGATTTCATGCCCTGTGGTCTCTAGCTTTCTTGCCACAACCGCCTCGGCAATCATATCGGTTACTCCAGCACCAATCATATGACAGCCTAGCCATTCTCCATACTTAGCATCAAAAATGACTTTTACGAATCCGTCAGAGTTACCACTCGCTTTTGCCTTACCGCTCGCAGAGAAGGGGAATTTACCTACTTTGATATCATACCCTTTTTCTTTAGCCTGCTTCTCTGTCATACCAACAGAGGCAATCTCTGGGCTGCAATAGGTGCATCCAGGTATATTACCATAGTCGATGGGTTCAACGTGCATACCTGCTATTTTCTCTACACAAAGAATTCCTTCGGCAGAAGCAACGTGAGCTAATGCTTGCCCGGGAGTTACATCACCAATAGCGTAGTAACCTGGTATGTTGGTTTGGTAATACTCATTCACCAATATCTTATCTCGATCTGTGATAATACCTACCTCTTCGAGGCCAATATTTTCAATATTTGATTTGATACCGACAGCAGAAAGTACAATGTCTGCTTCAATAACTTGTTCGCCTTTTGCGGTTTTAACGGTAGCCTTTACTCCTTCACCACTAGTATCTACTGAAGTAACTTCAGCAGAAGTTAAGATGTTGATTCCAGCTTTCTTAAAACTGCGCTCCAGCTGTTTTGAAATTTCTTCGTCTTCAACAGGTACAATATTTGGCTGGTATTCAACCACTGTTACCTCTGTGCCCATGCTATTGTAGAAGTAAGCAAATTCGATTCCGATAGCACCACTACCTACTACAACGAGTTTTTTTGGTTGTGACTTTAAAGTCATCGCTTCGCGGTATCCAATCACCTTAACACCGTCTTGAGGTAGGCTAGGTAATTCACGGCTGCGAGCTCCGGTCGCTATAACAATATTTGTGGCAGAGATGGTTGATACCTTATCAGCGCTGGTCACTTTCACCTGTTTGCCAGGAAGTAAACTCCCGTAACCATTAATTACCTCGATGTTGTTCTTTTTCATAAGAAATTGAACTCCTTTACTCATCGATTCTGCTACTCCACGAGATCTCCCAATTACCTTATCGAAATCATAAGAAACGTTTTCTGCAGAAAGACCGTAATCGGACGCGTGATTTAAGTATTCAAAAACTTGAGCTGATTTAAGTAGTGCCTTGGTAGGAATACATCCCCAATTTAAACAAACACCTCCGAGGTTTTCTTTCTCAACGATAGCTGTTTTAAGTCCTAACTGAGAGGCGCGTATTGCTGTAACGTAACCCCCTGGTCCACTTCCTAATACAATCAGATCAAAATTTTGCATGGTAAAAGCCGTTTTTAATTGGCCTCAAAAGTAAGGAATAACTCTAAATTATCGACCTAAGATTTGGGTTTAAACTCGAGACAGATTGAGTTAATGCAGTAGCGCTTACCTGTTGTTTCTGTAGGGCCATCTTCGAAGACATGTCCTAGATGACTATCGCAATTTGAACAGCGCGTCTCAACTCGAATCATGCCAAAGCTTGTGTCTTTTAGATAGCTAATGGCCCCAGCCTCTGAACTATCGAAGGCTGGCCAACCACATCCACTATGGAATTTATGAGTTGATTTGAATAGAAGTGTTCCGCAAGCTTTACAATGATAGTCGCCCTCTTCAAAGGAGTCGGTGTATACGCCTGTGAAAGGTGCTTCGGTGCCCCCTTTTCTCATTACATGAAAGGCTTTGTCACCTAATTTTTCCCTCCACTCGTTCTCATTCAGATTAGTTTTCATCAGGAACAAACTTTAATGCTACACCATTGATACAGTGTCTAAGTCCCGTAGTTTCTCTAGGTCCGTCTTCGAAAACGTGTCCGAGATGGCTACCGCAATTCGCACAACGTTCTTCGGTTCGCGCCACACCAATTTCGTAATCTACTGCATAGAAGATAGCTTTCTCTGTTAGTGGCCTGTCAAAAGAGGGCCATCCACTTCCTGAGTCATACTTATTTTCAGAACGAAATAGGGGTGCATCGCAACCCGCGCATCGATAAATTCCCTTTCGTTTTTCATCATTCAAAGCGCTACTAAATGCATATTCGGTACCCGATCTTCTAAGAACGTAGTACTCCATACCGTTTAGTTGTTCTTTCCATTCTTTATCTGTTTTCACCACAGGGAAAACGGGTTGTTTTTCATTTTCTTGACTAAAAGTGAAGAAGCAAGAGATAAAAAATAGGAGAGAAAAGTAATAGTTTTTCATAGCGTGTTTTTATGCTAAGTTACTACCTGTGTTGCGGATTTGCTAACGTTTAATTCGAGCTGAAGTAGTCAAAATCAGGTTCAGATAATTCTTCAAGATGCGGAAGTAAGTCACCGTATTGGGCAGGAATTACAGCAATCTTAAAGACTTGGTTCTCGCGATCTGAAGAAGTAGTTAAATTGAGATCATAATCAGCTTGCATAAACAGCCTGATGTCTTGGTAGGTATGATCGAAATTATATTGCAACCATCCATCATTGGTAAGTAGTGTTTGTGGAAGCGCTCTCCAAACATTTATAGGGCCGCTTGAATCACTAATCGTTTCATAAGACAGATAAACCATGATGAGATCGGCCTCATAAACGATCCAGTCTGATGGAAAATTAAGTAACACCTCGTAATTATTCGAGGCATCAAAGTCAACCGAAACTTCCATAACGTTACTAAAAACAGATATTCCCTCTGGACCTTGTGGGCCAATGGGACCTTCTGGACCATTACAAGACCCAAGGAAAACAAGAGATAGTAAACTGAGTAAAACTGCTTTTTTCATGGTGTTATCTTTTATTAACTGTAGTTTCAAAATTCGGGCCAAACCTTAATTTTTAAAAAAGTGTTGTACATTTTGAGACGCAAAAACAACCGAGATGAAGAGAAACGAGTTAGAGAAAGGATCGAAGAAAATGTTAAACGCTTGGGCTTTCTACGACTGGGCGAATTCAGTTTACAGTTTGGTTATTTCTTCAGCAGTTTTCCCCATTTTTTACGGCGCTTTATTTCGTCTTTATGATGTTGAATCGGTTCGTGTTTTTGGCCTTGATTTAGAAAGAGGTGTACTTATTTCTTACGTTAGTTCAGCTGCTTTTGTGGTGATTGCCTTAGCCACCCCAATGGTGTCGGGAATTGCAGATTACTTAGGTAATAAGCGTTTTTTTCTAAAGTTCTTCTGTTATCTCGGAGCCTTGTCTTGTATCGGTTTGTATTGGTTCTCTTTAGATTATATCTACTTAAGCCTACTTTTTTACTTTGGAGGACTGGTTGGTAGTTGGATGAGTATTGCCATCTATAATTCTTATTTACCAGATGTCGCCCACAAAGAACAACAAGACCGCATAAGCGCCAAAGGGTTTTCGATGGGTTATGTGGGTAGTGTACTGTTACTAGTGGTCAATCTAGCGATGGTGATGAAGCCCGATCTGTTTGGAATCGAAGGTTCTCCTGACCAACCTGCAGAGATGATTGCTATGCGTTATTCTTTTATTACCGTTGGGGTATGGTGGATGCTTTTCAGTCAATACACTTTTTGGTACATGCCTAAAGGGAATAAAAAGGAGGGGAGTCATAAAGAGATTTTTCTAGGAGGATTTAATGAACTAAAGAAGGTAAGAGCAGAGATCAAAGAACTTAGTTTTTTAAAGAAGTATCTAGTAGCTTTTTTTATTTACAGCATGGCGGTTCAAACCATTCTACTCATTGCAGCTTATTTCGGAGAGCAAGAAATCAATTGGGGAGGAGATACCGAACGAACCGTTGGCCTGATCGTTAGCATCCTGCTGATTCAATTGGTTGCGATTATAGGTTCGGTAATCACGGGAAGATTAGCAGAACGCTACAATAACATCAGCTTACTTATGGTAATTAACACTATATGGATGCTACTTTGCGTTTATGCCTTTTTTGTTGAAACACCCAATGAATTTTATATCGCTGCCGGTTTTGTAGGTTTAGTGATGGGTAGTATTCAGACCTTGTCTCGATCGACTTACTCTCAAAATCTTCCCAATACAGAAGATACCACCTCGTATTTTAGCTTTTACGAGGTGGCTGAAAAAATTGGGATTGTTATTGGTACCTTCTTGTATGGTTATATTGCCCAGGTAACGGGAAGTATGCGCAGTGCAGCACTATTTCTTGGCGTATTCTTTCTTATCGGAGCCATTTTACTCCGAAGACTTCGAAAGGCGATTCCTAACCCTTAGTTTGCGCGAACCTTGCCTGATCCAGCGATATCCTGAGAGATTTTAGTCGGATTTCCTTTATAACTCACGTCTCCAGAACCTGCTATACTCACATCTAGGCTTTTTGTTGCATGAACCTTTGCATCACCAGAGCCTGCGATACGGACTTTAACATCTTTCGCTTTAATAGTGTCTGCCATAACGCTTCCAGAGCCCGCAATCGACACCTTTAATTCCTCAGCTGCACCTGTTGCATGAATATTCCCAGAACCTGAGATGGAACAATCTAAGGTTTCAGCATTGGCTTCAATACGTAGATCGCCTGATCCTGATATGGCTAATTTAAGATCGTCGCTTTCAGGTATACTACCTTTCACAGAACCAGACCCGGATATACTGAGTTCATTGATATCTTGAACAGGTATTTCTACATAGATTTTACCTTTAATAGAATTCCATGATCCCCAAAATCTAGTCTTTTCTAAACCGATATAGAGTGCATTATTTTTGATTTTGTAGGTCACTTTTTCTAGTTCTTTTTCATCACCTTCGAAACTGATGCTTCCTTCTTGTCCTTTGGTAAGTGTTACTTCAAAAGGGCCTGAAATATGAATAGCATCGTAAGCTCCCGTATCTTTAGTCATTTCATTCTGACCTCGTAGTTGAAAACTTAATAGGGCAATAATTGCAAAACTTAATTTTGAGAATGTCTTCATAGTGTATGTGGTTTATTTGATGACGATCGACGTTTTTAAATGTTACAAGCAACACTTGGCATAGGAATTGAACCTTTATTTGCTGAACTTTAAAATCACCGCTCAACACCAATATTAGGTATTGAACGCTGACATATTGACTTAAATCTATTTAATGGATTCAAAATTATATATCGGTATTGACAATTTGTCCGCTTCTGGAATCGAAGATGATGCAGAATTAATTCCACTTCTCACTCCTGAAGATGAGGAGGAGATGAATAAAGAGGATGTGCCAGAACAGCTTCCTATTCTTCCACTTAGAAATACCGTTTTATTTCCTGGGGTTGTAGTACCAGTCACCGCAGGTCGAGACACCTCTATTGCACTCATTAAAGCTGCAAATCAAGGGTCTAAAACGATCGGAGTAGTTGGGCAGCGCGATGCAGCCGTTGAGAATCCGAGCATGGAAGACCTGTATCCAATCGGTACGGTTGCTAAAATACTTCGTGTATTACAGATGCCTGATGGCAACACCACGATTATTATTCAGGGTAAAAAGCGTTTTCACCTTTCAGAAATGATGCAAACCGAACCCTTTCTTGTGGCTAAAGTCGCAGAATTAGTCGAGGTTCGTCCGAACGCTAATGATGCTGAGTTTACAGCAATCGTAGACGGAATCAAGGAACTCGCCTTAAAAATTATTAAGGTGAACCCTAATCTTCCTAGTGA
>JAYPSS010000005.1:0-21501 GCA_038133115.1 Flavobacteriaceae bacterium
GGGAAGTAGAAAAGATGGGGCAGTATGCCCTAGATATTCTGAAGGATTCAGAAACATTAAACCGATTCAAGGAAAATGCTAGAAAAGCAGCCTTGGAATTTGATCTCCCTAAGATTCTACCTCTTTATGAATCGATCTATGAAAAGGCTTATAAAGCCAGAAAACAAAATAGCGAATTGTAATTTATCCTTTTTTCGCTACCTCACTCTTTAAATACCACTGTACAAAACGCTTGAGGCCTTCATCAATAGATGTATTTGGAGCGTATCCATAGTCTTCGATAAGATCGCTAACCTCGGCATAAGTTTGACTTACATCCCCGGGCTGCATAGGCAGTAGCTCCTTCTTTGCTACTTTACCTAGATGTTTTTCTAGGGTAGCGATAAAGTCACCGAGCTGCTCCGACCGATGGTTACCTATGTTGTAGATCTTGTAGTTGTCTTTTGCAGGGCTTTCAATGATGCGAACGAGACCTTCTACGATATCATCGATATATGTGAAGTCTCTTCGCATTTCTCCGTTATTGAATACCTTGATCGGCTCATTCTTTAAAATTGCCTTGGTAAATAGGTAATAGGCCATATCGGGTCTACCATAAGGGCCGTAAACGGTAAAGAATCGCAGCCCTGTAGTGTTTATATTATATAAGTGGCTGTAAGTATGTGCCATTAGCTCGTTGGCCTTTTTGGTGGCAGCATACAGACTGATCGGATGATCTACTTGCTGATCGGTACTAAAAGGTACTTCTTTCGATTCTCCGTAGACGCTAGAACTACTGGCATAGATGAGATGATCGATACCTGCATGACGAACCTCCTCTAAGATGTTACCGAACCCTACCAGGTTACTCTGAATATACACCGATGGATTTTCAATGCTGTAACGAACGCCTGCTTGGGCAGCCAAATGACAAACCTTATCGATCGGATGTTTTTTAAATACCCCACCCAAAGCCTTTGCATTAGATATATCAACGCGGTAGAAGATAAAATTCGGATAGACCTCAGACAGACAAGAGATCTCTTCCAATTCAGCATCTACTCGAGCAATACCTAACTCGCTGAGTCGAGCGAATTTGAGATCAGGGCTATAGTAGTCGTTGATATTATCGATCCCGATCACTTGGTGTCCGGCCTCTAATAGCCGTTTACTGAGGTGATACCCTATAAAACCCGCTGCACCCGTTACTAATACAGTCATTCTCCTATGGTATAAACTTTAAACCCTTGTTCTTTAAGGGCGGTTTTATTAAGTAGTCGTCTACCGTCGAAGATAAAGGCTGGCTTGAGCATCTGATTAAAAATGCGAGTATAATCATAGCTTTTAAATTCATCCCACTCGGTAAGCACAGCAATGGCATGCGCCTTATCAGCCGCTTCGTAAGGGTCATTGACCACGGTTAGATAACGTTCATTCTCTTCTGGCCTTCGTGTGCCTAAGTAATTCAGATCGCTCAGCATTTGAGCTCTAGATACCTTAGGATCGTAAACGGTAATCTCTGCACGTTCTTCAATCAGGGTATCAGCTACATAGATGGCTGCCGACTCACGGGTATCGTTGGTGTCTTTTTTAAAGGCCCATCCGTAAAAAGCAATCTTCTTGCCTGAAACGGTATTGTATAGACTAGAGATGATATGATCGGCAAAGCGACGCTTCTGATGATCATTCATGATAATTACTTGTTCCCAGTAATCAGCAACTTCAGTAAGCCCGTAACTACGAGCGATGTACACTAGGTTGAGAATGTCCTTTTGAAAACAAGATCCCCCAAAACCTACCGAAGACTTTAAAAACTTCGGACCAATACGAGAATCAAGCCCAATAGCCTTAGCGACCTCGTCTACATTAGCATCGGTTTTTTCACAAAGCGCAGAAATCGCATTAATAGACGACACGCGCTGTGCTAAAAAGGCATTGGCAACAAGCTTCGAAAGCTCTGAAGACCATACATTGGTCTGTAAGATACGCTCTTTAGGTAACCAGTGCTCATAGATAGAAGAAAGAGCATCCTTAGCCGCTTTCCCTGACGGAGTATTATCTCCACCAATAAGCACCCGATCGGCATTAAGCAGATCATTAATGGCGGTACCTTCTGCTAAAAACTCAGGATTCGATAGAATCTCAAACTTTACCCCGTTACCGGTGTTCTCTAAAATATTTTTAAGCGCCTGGGCGGTACGAACCGGTAGGGTAGACTTCTCAACGACAATCTTGTCGGTAGTAGCCACCTTAGCTATGGTACGAGCCGATAGCTCAATGTATTTAAGATCTGCTGCTTGTCCTTTTCCCTTACCGTAAGTCTTGGTAGGGGTGTTGACCGAGATAAAGATGATATCTGCTTCTTCGATGGCACGCTCTACCTCGGTGGTAAAGAATAGGTTCTTACCACGCTGCTGACCCACAAGCTCAGCAAGGCCTGGCTCGTAAACGGGAAGCTGGTCTAAATCATCATGATTCCAAAGCGCAATACGCTCAGGGTTAATATCTGCTACGTTGACCGTTATCTCAGGACACTGTGAAGCGATGACCGTCATCGTTGGTCCTCCAACGTAACCGGCACCGATACAGCATATGTTTTTAATTGCTTTCATGTTCTATTAAATAGCGGTTCAAAGGTAGTTAATACTAAAGTTTCATGGGGTACTTGGGTTACAGTGAAACCAAACACCTATTACTTTCCGATACAGAAATTAGAGAAAATAGACCCTAAAAGATCATCGGTGCTAACTTCACCTGTAATCTCTCCTAAATGGTGAATCACCTTACGAAGTGATATGGCAAAAAGATCACTCGGAATATTTTGGGCAATACCTGATTCTAATTCGAAGATTTCTTGCAGTGCACTGTGCAAGGCACCATAGTGTCTCGAATTACTCACTACCGTCTCGTTTGCTCCATTTTTTCCTTTTAATACTCGTTGTACGAGTTGGTGTTTTAAGTCTTCAATGGCAACTTTATTTTTAGCCGAGATAGGTAAGAACTCAATGTTCTGAGGAACCTCGAGATTTTGATCCTGATTAAGATCGATCTTGTTCAATAGAATTATCGTTCTCGATCGATCAATAGTATGCTTGTCTAGTAATGTGATAGTTGTGCTAAGTTCACCCTGTGTCGCAGATTCAGCGTCTATCAATAAAATTACGATGTCAGCCTTTTGAGCACTTTCGATCGATCGAACAATTCCTAACTGTTCAATTTGGTCACTAGTTTCTCTGATGCCTGCGGTATCAATAAATCGAAACAGAATACCGTCAATAATCAAGCGATCTTCGATGGTATCCCTTGTAGTACCTGCCATATCACTTACAATTGCTCGCTCCTCATTCAAAAGTGCATTTAATAAGGTGGATTTACCTGCATTTGGTGCACCTAGTAGGGCTACCGAAACACCTTGTTTGATTGCGTTACCATAAGCAAACGAGTCTAGAAGTTCTTTGATCGATTGTTTGAGTTTTTCTAATAGACTTTTCAATTCATCTCTGCTTGCGAAGGTCACGTCCTCTCCAGAAAAATCAAGTTCGAGTTCAATCATAGAAGCCATGTGGATGAGTTGGCTCCGAAGATCTTTAAGTGCTTCAGTAAATCCGCCTCTCATTTGGTTGATAGCCAGCTGATGTGCAGCTTCACTTTCTGAAGAAATGAGATCAGCGACGGCCTCAGCAGTGGTTAGTGACATCTTTCCGTTGAGAAAAGCACGCTTAGTAAATTCTCCAGGTTCTGCAATTCTACAACGTTTGGTTGCAACGAGCTGGTTTAAAAGTGTTTGCTGAATATAGGTACTCCCATGGCATGAAATTTCAACTACATTTTCACCAGTGTAAGACCTAGGTGCTTTAAATAGACTTACCAAGGCTTGGTCAATAATTTGATGATTGAAGACAATATCTCCTAGATGTATGGTATGAGAATCTTGGTCACTTAATTTTTTGGGTCCTAGAGGTTTAAAATGTTCATTTATTAGATCGATGGCATCGGGTCCTGATAAACGAATTACGGCAATAGCTCCTGCACCTGGCGCAGTGGCTATTGCCGCAATGGTGTCGTTGAAAAGCATATTAACTGTTTAGCATCACCGGCATAACAAGCATGGTAATACTTTCTCCGGCATCTAGACCATCAACAGGTGTCAGTAATCCTGCTCTGTTGGGTAAGCTCATGGCTAATTGTACATCCTCACAATCAAGGGCATTAAGCATTTCTGTTAAAAAGCGAGAATTAAATCCGATCTGAAGATCATCCCCTTGATAGGAACAACTTAAACGCTCGTCAGCCTTGTTGCTATAATCAACATCTTCAGCAGAAATATTGATCTCAGCGCCTGCCATTTTAAGACGAATTTGGTGAGTGGTCTTGTTGGAGAAAATCGAAACTCTTCTAACTGAAGCTAAGAATTGCGCTCTAGAAACCGTTAAAAGGTTCGGATTTTCTTGTGGTATTACTGCTTCGTAATTAGGATACTTCCCATCAATCAAACGACTGATAATTTCGATATTGTCAAAACTAAACTTTGCATTGACATCTGTGTAGCTAACCGAAACGTTCTGATCATGACCGACCAATATGCTTTTAAGCACATTTAAAGGCTTCTTAGGCATGATAAATTCGGCAGCTGAGTTCGCACGACAATCATCTCTGCGGTACTTCACTAACTTGTGTGCGTCAGTAGCTACAAAAGTGATATTAGATAGACTACACTGAAATAACACACCGCTCATCACTGGTCTTAAATCATCATTTCCAGCGGCGAATAATGTCTTAGAAATAGCTGTAGCTAAAATATCTCCTTGAATTTCAAAACCTTCGGCTTCGTTAAGATTTACAGGTTTTGGAAAATCATTGCCATCTGCTGAGGCTAAGGCGTACTTACCGTTGGCGGCACTGATTTCTACCGTGCCATTGTCTGAAACGATAAAAGTGAGTGGCTGCTCAGCAAATGTCTTTAGAGTGTCTAGAAGTAGTTTTGCTGGTAATGCAATTACGCCAGAGTCATTTGAATCAACCTCTAATTCTGCACTGATGGTTGTTTCTAAATCTGAGGCAATAAGCTTTAAGCTTGATTCCTTTAAATCAAATAAAATATGATCTAAAATAGGTAGGGTGTTATTGGTAGCAATAACTCCTCCTAATATTTGCAAGTGGTCCTTTAAGTAAGAACTTGAGACGATAAATTTCATAACACAAATATATTTGAAAACTAGGTTTTGCCGACCGATTTAAGATTCACTTATAAACAATAGGTTAACACTTGAACCTATTTGCATTCCTAAAAGTGTCTCGGCAGATCCAGACAACCCCGGCACTCCTTTATAGATACTAATCTGTAAATGACCTGCAGTGTTGTAATGAGCGATTTGTTTGCCTAATGCAGCCCTACTGGCCGATTCTTCTTTTAGTATTCTTGCGGAGAAATCATTCAGGTTTTCATAGATGTGATCAATCTGATGACTTCTAAGATGAACCTGTGTTTTTCTCCCTGACCTTCTCGCCTCAACATCTACCTTACGGATATTCGTTACAAGATTTCCGAAACGATCAATATAGATCACTTCACCAAAAATCTGACTAGCATCATCGCTAATGATTCCGTAATGTTCAGGATAATGGTACAGGTCTTGAATCTGCTTCCCAAGCAGGGCCAATGAACCGCCTTTGAGTAGGTGAGTGGCAACTTTACTAAAGGTCTCTAACTCTACAAAATCTGAAAAATCAGTGTAGGCGGTAATATGGATGACCTCCTCAATATTAGATCGACCGACGATGGCTGGGATAACACCGTTATCAGCAGCGATGAAAAAGTGATTTTTAGCCTTAACAATAACGTGACGCCCACCAGGGGTAATCGAGCTATTGATGCCAATGATATGGATGCTTTTATCTGGAAATTCTGAGTAAGCATTTCGCACTACGTAAGCAGCCTCCTTCAGATTAAAAGGACTGATTTCGTGTGAGATATCAACAATACTTGCCGAAGGATTTAAGGTCAGTATTCTCCCTTTTACTTGAGCTATAAAGTGATCTTTTAGACCAAAATCGGTGGTCAAGGTGATTACTGCCATGAATTGTTAATAGAATTATAGATTCCTCTGCGGGTATTTTGGCTAAGTTTGTTTGAGGTAAAATTAGTGAAAAGATATTTTGAACGAACTCATCATTGAACTTACAGACATTAGCGCTCAAGACTTTTTTGGGATGAATAATGAGACGATCACTTCTCTCAAGAATTATTTTCCAAAGTTAAAAATAGTTGCCCGCGGCAACAAGGTCAAGGCCTTTGGTGACGAGACAGTATTAGACGAATTCGAAAAGCGTTTTGATCTGCTGACCTCTCACTTTGCACGATACAACCGACTCGATGAAAACAGCCTAGAGCGTATTCTTGCCTCGGACGATTCTGAAGTTACCGCTCTCAAGGACATACCAGAATCTTCTGATGCTACCCTCGTTCACGGAATTAATGGACGTAAGATAAAGGCTCAAACTCTCAATCAAAGAAGATTGGTAGAAGCTGTTCAGCAAAATGACATGGTATTTGCTATTGGCCCTGCAGGAACAGGTAAAACCTACACGGGGGTTGCGCTTGCCGTAAAGGCGTTGAAGGAAAAGCAAGTTCGTAGAATCATTTTAACCAGACCAGCCGTTGAAGCAGGAGAAAGTTTAGGGTTTTTACCGGGGGATCTGAAAGAAAAGCTCGATCCATATATGCAGCCTTTGTACGATGCGTTGCGAGATATGATTCCTCCCGAAAAATTAGAGAATTATTTAGAGACGGGTGTGATTCAAATTGCTCCCATGGCATTCATGCGTGGTAGAACGCTTGACGGTGCCTTTGTAATTCTTGACGAGGCTCAGAATACGACCCACGCCCAAATGAAAATGTTCCTAACCCGAATGGGAAAGAATGCCAAGTTTCTTCTCACGGGTGATCCTGGACAAATTGATTTGCCAAGAAGAGTAATATCAGGACTAAAAGAGGCGCTCCTTGTTTTAAACAAAGTCGAGGGAATTGGGATTGTTTATTTAGATGATAAAGACGTAATTCGCCATCGCTTAGTTAAGAAAGTTATAGATGCCTATAAAAACATAGAACATCAAAATTAGGATGACAAACACATTGATGCATACCGACTTTAATTTTAAAGGTCAGAAGTCGGTTTACCGAGGAAAAGTAAGAGAGGTATATACCCTAGAAAATGGATTATTAGTGATGGTTGCCACGGATAGGCTTTCTGCCTTTGACGTTGTAATGCCCAAGGGAATACCTTTTAAGGGGCAAATATTGAATCAGATTGCCACACGCATGCTTCAGGACACCTCTTCTAAGGTTCCGAATTGGTTGATTGCTTCTCCCGACCCTAATGTTGCCATTGGAAAGGCCTGTGAACCCTTCAAAGTAGAAATGGTAATTCGTAGGTATTTAGCGGGGCACTCGGCACGTGAATACGCCAAAGGAAAGCGTACGCTGTGTGGTGTAGCTCTACCCGAAGATCTTAAAGAAAATGATGCATTTCCAGAACCAATAATTACTCCAGCAACCAAAGCAGAACAAGGAGATCACGATGAAGACATCTCACGAGAAGAGATCTTATCAAGAGGTATTGTGAGCGAAGCGGACTATTTAGTTCTTGAAAACTACACTCGTATTTTATTCGAAGAAGGCTCTCGCATTGCAAAGGAGAGAGGGCTACTCTTAGTAGATACCAAATACGAATTTGGAAAAACCAACGAAGGAGAGATCGTCTTAATTGATGAGGTACATACCCCTGATTCATCACGATACTTTTACGCAGATACCTACGAAGAGCTTCAAAAAAATGAAGTACCTCAAAAGCAACTTTCAAAGGAATTCGTTCGACGCTGGTTGATCGAGAATAATTTTCAAGGTCTTGAGGGCCAAACGTTACCAGACATGAGTGACGAATATATAGAAGGAGTTTCTGAGCGCTATATTGAATTGTACGAAGCAATCACCGCTGAAAAATTTATAAAAGCGGACACTGAAAACATATCAGAGCGAATCGAAAAAAATGTGAATTCCTATTTAGATAATTTATAAAGTTTTTTTAGAGATAATTGATCTAAAATCATTTATTGTCAGGTAAATAGCGTTCCTTTGCAACAGAATTAAATTTATTATGACTGGAACAGTAAAATTTTTCAATGAAACCAAAGGTTTTGGTTTTATTACCAATGATGAAACAGGAGAAGACGTGTTTGTTCACGTAACTGCTTTACGCGGGCTTCGTATTAACGAAGGTGACGCTGTTTCTTACGAAGAAGAGGCCGGAAAAAAAGGTACTCAAGCCGCCAATATTGAATTGATTTAATACAACCAATATATTGCGTTAACTAAAAGCAGCCGAAAGGCTGCTTTTTTTATGGATTTATTTAGAGAATAAAAAAACCGAATAGCTCCCTGAGTTATTCGGTTTTTGAGATGGTAGCGAGGGGGGGAATTGAACCCCCGACCTCAGGGTTATGAATCCTGCGCTCTAACCACCTGAGCTACCTCGCCAATTGTGGTTTTTAAGAGGCTGCAAATATAGTTTATTATTTTTTTTAATCTCAACAATTTATTTAAATTGGCCACAATAGCCTTAGAAAATAGGATAACATGACGAAGTTTGAAATTGAGTTTGTGGTGCATGCCTCACCATCTTTATTATTTAATTATATATCCACTCCTTCAGGATTATCTGAATGGTATGCGGATAACGTGAATTCACGTGGCGAAAAATTCATCTTTATTTGGGATGAGTCTGAAGAGGAGGCCCTGCTTTTGAAAAAGAAGACCGATGAGTTTGTTCGTTTTAAATGGATGTGCTCTGAAGATGATGATACCTATTTTGAGATGCGTATTGTGGTCGATGAATTGACCAATGATGTTAGTCTTTTTGTGATTGATTTTGCTGAAGACGATGAGGTTGATGAGGCTAAAATGCTTTGGGAAAACCAAATTGATGATTTAAAGAAAATCATCGGGTCCGTATAAATATCTTTTGTTGCTATGAAAATTTGTAATGCGAACGGGTCATTAATTGATTCGAATGAATCCTTTATATCCCATATTGATCTGTTTTCGGGTTATTCCATAAGAGTTTATGAACTCGTTATTACTGGTGAACTGGAGGAGAGTGTTATAGAGCCCTTCTACTTTTCACTTATGGCATCAATGCGTATTTATAGAATACCTATTCCTGTCAGTTATACCCTTGAATTTTTTATCGATGAAACTCAAAAGTTACTTGAAGCGAATCAGGTTAGTCTCGAGAAAGTCGCAGTGAATTGGATCGTATTTTTGAATAAAGGAGTTTCAGAATTCTCTATGCATTTGCAAAATCTTCCAGATGATTATTCTAGAACTAAACCTCTTGGCGAGTTAGATCTTTTTAAGGATGGATTTTTTGGGGCAGACTATATATCTGGGGTACCATCAGAAAATCAAGCTGCCTATTATGTTGCTAAAGGTTATATGAATGATCATCAACTTCAAGATGTTCTTTTGATCAATTATAAAAAGGAGATTGTACAAACCGCCAACGGCTTTCTATTTGTTCGTTTCGGCGATGTGATAAAGACACCATCAGAATCAACAGGAGTAATTCGACTGACCCTAAGGAATCAGTTTATAAAACAATTAAAGGCTCGGGGAGTGTCGGTTGAAGAAGTTTCATTAACTCCATTTGAACTGCAAAGAGCAGACGAGTGTTTTATTTATAGTCCTTTAAAGGGGGTTTTTTCGGTTTCGAATTACCGAAAGAAAATCTACGAAACTAGTTTCTCTGAGACTCTTAACTAGTTATTTCTCGGATCTTCTGGGGCGTTTGCATAAAGAAGGAACTCACCACCTAATTGAGTCATCTGATTTTTCCACATTGACTTTGGTGGTGATTGAAGAATTTTTTCTTTTTCCTCGTTAGGAGTGACTATCCAGGAATCAGCATCAATTTCTCCTTGTAATTGTCCAAATTCCCAACCGGAGTACCCTAAAAAGAATCGAATTTTATTCGCATCAATCTCACCGATAGCTAATTGTTCACTTAGCTCGTTAAAGTCGCCACCCCAGTAGATGCCATCCTTAATTAGGACACTATTAGGAATACGATCGGGTAGACTGTGAAGAAAATATAGATTGTCAGATTCTACAGGACCTCCACTATAAACCATATACTCAGAAGTTACTTCAGGAATTAAATCACTTAACCGATAATGCAATGGTTTGTTCAAGACTAATCCAATGCAACCGGATACATTAACCTCTGAAAGTAAAATGACTGATCTTGAAAAGTGATAGTCTAAGGCTAAGGACGGATCAGCTATCAGTAAATCTCCAGACTCAAACATGAAGTAAATTAATTAAAAAAATACGGCCCCAAAAATGGGGCCGTATCAAAAAATTGAAATAAAAGTCAATTAGTTTACTGCTCCTGAAAGCTCAGCACCTGCTTTGAATTTTACTACGTTTTTAGCTGCAATTTTGATTGTAGCTCCAGTTTGTGGATTTCTACCTTCTCTTGCACTTCTCTTAGATACAGACCAAGATCCGAATCCTACTAGAGAAACACGGTTACCTGCTTTAAGTGATCCTCCTACGTTACCTAGGAAAGACTCTAATGCTTTCTTTGCAGCCGCCTTAGTGATGCCTGCGTCAGCAGCCATTGCGTCAATTAGTTCAGTTTTGTTCATAATAATAGAATTAAGGGTTATAGTTTGATAACAATCAAATATAAGTGTTAATCTCACTTAACCTAATGAATACGCGGGTTAGCACCCAATTTGTTAATAAGTTTAAGGGTTTATCAACAATTTTCTATTAAAAAGCTACTAAATACAGGTGGTTTATTGCCATTCGGCCCCGTGAACATTAGGGTTTCCGTTTAAAAAGTCCCTAATAAACATTCTTTTTTTACCCTCTAATTGCCATTCGACAACTTCTAACCAGGAGTTTTTAAATCGAATAAAAAGTGATTTATCGATCACTCTTATTATTCCTAGGTGATCATCGCGATCTAGGTCAGCTGTTTTTGCCTTCCAAACCTTAGCCCCAATTGTTTTTTGATTCATTTGAATATGACCATGAGCTCCGGGGAATGGGTAGAGTGCTCGAACAAGAAGCTCTGCATCTAAGGCTTCCAATCCTGAATGTAGGTGAGTGTTTTCTTTATTTAGCTTTGGTGCATAACTCACCACTGCCGAACTTTCCTCCTGATTTCTTGGTTTGATTTTTCCATCAATCAGACCTTGAATGGTTTCTACGATTAGTGGCTTACCTAGGGCAAGTAATTTATCATGTAGACTTCCTCCAGTTTCTTCTTTGTCAATTTCGCATTTAGCCTGTAGTAGTATATTTCCTGTATCAATTTGATCATCGATCAAAAAGGTAGTTACTCCAGATTGCGATTCATTATTTATGATTGCCCATTGAATAGGTGCGGCTCCTCTGTAGGATGGAAGGATCGATGCGTGCAGATTAAAGGTACCTAATTTTGAAGCTTTCCAAATAGCTTCTGGTAACATCCTAAAGGCTACCACTACGGCGATGTCTATCCCAAGACTTTGATACTGATTTACAAAATCGACCTCTTTGAGGTTGGTAGGTTGTAGTAGATTTAAACCGTTTTTTAGGGCAACTTCTTTAACCGCTGATTGATTTAGTTTACGGCCCCTTCCAGCGGGTTTATCAGGCGCAGTAACTACCGCACTAATTTGAAAGCCTTCTTTAATCAAATGTTCTAGTTGTGCTGCTGCAAAATACGGGGTACCAAAAAAGGCAATCTTCATTGAACTATTGTTTTAATAGCCTTCAAATTTATGGCTTTCATTCATTTTTATTTGATGACTGTCTAATAAAGACTGAATAGGGGATTCAAGGGTAGTAGAAGATACGCCTGTTAAATAAACTAATTCGGATAGACTTACTGAGTGTTTCTTGATTATTTCGAGTATTTGAGTTTCTTCAATGGAGCTTGGAAGGCATGACTCGCAACGATTACATGGTTGACTTTGAATCCCAAAATAATTACTGATAAACTGCATTTTACAGTCCTCAGTTTTTAAGAACTCGATCATACTCTCAAGTTGACCGATCTTTCGTTCTAGATTCGGTTTGTGAGCCTTTCTTATCAATGATTGTGTATAGGAGTCTTCTCTCGGATACATCCATTGGATGAGCAAGCCTTCTTCGGGTTCTTTCAGATTTAATTTACCTTGACGTTCGGCTTTTTGAAGAAACTCTATGGTTTTCATTGAAGGATTTGTCAGCCGGATAGTGTCCTCTAATTGGGTGCTTTTTAATTTTAAAAGCATTCTCCCGAATGAAATCTCGGTAGAGGAGAGGTCACTTACCCAATCATTGCTCATTTGTACCTCCCATGTATCTAACTTCCTCGGTTCTGAAGTTAAAACGCCACAACGTTCTAGGGTAGATATCGATTGATAGATGAAGGCAGGTTGGAATGAATATTTAAGACAGAAATGGTTGATGCTCAAAATCGAATTACCTTCTTGGTCTCCGGCGGCAATTTTGAGATGGGCTACCAACTTGCGGTAAACTTGATATAAATCCTCAACTGAGGGAGTTTGAGAGATTATGCGATTCTTTAACTGACCAATGCTCTTGGAGTTTACCAAGAGTTCTGCGGAAGCCTTTTTTCGATCTCTCCCCGCTCTACCGATTTCTTGATAATATTGAGCGAGGTTTTCAGGTAAGTCAAAATGAATCACACTGCGTACATTGGGTTTATCTATTCCCATTCCAAATGCGCTCGTACTAACCATGACCTTCACTCTATCAGCGATAAAGTCATTTAATCGTTCTGTTTTCAGACTTTGGTTCAATCCTGCGTGATAAAACGAGGCATTAATTCCTTTTTCAACCAACCACTCGCACAGACTTTCTGTTCCTTTTCTGCTTTTTGTGTAAACCAGTATAGCCCCCTCGCTCTGTTGATTTATTCTAGCTAGTAACATCAATGGTTTATCCTCATTAATGAAGAAACGGATATCCAAATTCTCCTTAACGACAGATCCTACTACTTGTTTGGGATCATTTAAATGAAGATGGTTAACAATATCTGCAATAACCTCTTTTGTGGCTGTTGCGGTTAATGCAAGAATAGGGGTGTGTGGAAACAGATCTCGAATTGTAGATAGTTTCCTGTAGCTTGGCCTGAAATCGTGTCCCCACTGAGAAATACAATGTGCTTCGTCTATAGCAAATAGCGCTATATCTAGTTGTTTTAGGTGATCTTGAACCACCGCATTAGCAAGTCGTTCGGGGGAGAGAAATAGAAACTGATAGTTACCGTATTTGAGGTTGTCTAAACGTTGTATGATGGTTTCTTGATTCATGGTGCCGAATAGCCCAACGACTTTAAAACCGCGGATTTTTAGTTGATTCATCTGATCCTCCATTAAAGCAATAAGTGGAGAAACGACAACACAGACCCCTTCAAGTAAATAGCCTGGTAATTGATAACAGATAGACTTACCCGCACCAGTGGCTAAAAGACCAAAAGTATCGTTCCCTGCAAGGACATTTTCGATGATTGATCTTTGATCTGAATGAAGTTTTTTAATCTGCCACCGCTCTAAGGCGATCGCATCAATGTCAGGTTGATTCTTCAAACTAAGAGTGATTTTAGAATGAAATCTGCACGTTCTTCAACGCCTGTTTGTGGAACGATATTTATTTCATATCCGAAATAAGAATAAGCGTTCTTTAAAGCTTTATCTATTTGCAAAACGCTTTTAAACGTTTCTAAGCGGGTAGGATCAGGATAATATATAGACTCCCAAGGTTCAAAATAGAAAAGCTGATCGTATTTATTCTGTGAGCAAGTATCTTCGAAGTGTTGCGGGTATTTTTGATTAAAATGATTCATGTATGCCAAAACATCTACCATACCTCGGTCAAAAAAGATGTCTTCGTTATGCGGGGCCTGAAATCGATTCAGTCTTAAATTCAGAAGGGTTTCATTGAAGGGTATTGGATCATCAAGAGCCTCTAATGGGTTTTCAAAAACCCCCTCTTTGTCATTCAGTAATGTTGCAGTGTGATCTCTGATAACTTCATGGTCGACATGAAACCCTCTTTTTTCTAGTTCGCAAATGACACTGGTTTTTCCGCTCCCTGGGGCACCACTAAACACTATTTTTTTCGGTTTACGCATTACTGTTCGATATCTTTGTCAAAAATACACTGAAATGAGTTCTACCTCCCAAGATGAATTTTATAAGAGTTTAAAAGAAAAACTAGAGAGTGAAACTTCGTGGCCCTCGATTTATCTTTTCAAGTTTATTGTTAAGTCAGATTCTCAGTCATTAGATGCTGTGGTTACCGTTTTTGAAAATGAAAAGGAACGGATACAACTAAAACCATCAAAAGCTGGCACTTACATAAGCGTCAGTGTTAAAACACCTATGCTTTCACCGGATGCCGTAATTGAAAAATACAGACGTGTGGGTGAAATTGAAGGCGTTATTTCTTTATAAGCCCGAGGATATACGTATTTTGCAAAACATATGATGCTAGAAAGTTTAGACCACCTACAATACAATACAGAGCGCAATGCTCTTATTATTCCTGAAAATGGCCGCCATTTTCAACAAATGGTAGATCATGCCATGCAAATTGAGGACCGTGAGGAGCGAAACAAGGTTGCACAATCGATTGTGGACATAATGGGGAATAGACAACCTCATTTACGAGACGTGCCTGATTTTCAGCATAAATTATGGGATCAACTTTTTATCATGTCTGGGTTTGAACTAGATGTTGATGCTCCATTTCCTAAACCATCCGCCGAACTATTGGCTCAACGACCAGAGGCACTACCTTATCCTCAGAATTTTCCGAAATATCGATTTTACGGGAATAACATAAAGCGTATGATTGATGTTGCTGTGGGATGGGACGATGCTGAAAAACGTGAAGGCTTCGCTTATGTCATAGCGAATCATATGAAGAAGTGTTACCTGAATTGGAACAAAGATACGGTAGATGATCAAGCCATTTTTGATCACCTCGAAGAGTTAAGCGGAGGTGTTTTGAAGCTAACTCCTAAAGAGGATAAATTAACCGATAGCGAAGAAATTCTTAAGAATCGAGTGAATCGTCCTGCAAAACCTCAGGCACGTAAAAATCATCGCAACAACCGCTCAAAAAAGAAATAGAATAGTATGTCGAGCTTCATCATTGAAGGTGGTCACCCGCTGTCAGGAACGATAACTCCACAAGGAGCCAAAAACGAGGCTTTACAAATATTATGCGCTGTTTTGCTTACCCCAGAGCGCGTAGTTATTGAGAATGTTCCAGATATTGTTGATGTTAATAAACTGATCGATATCCTAGGGAAATTAGGGGTAAAAATTGATAGGCTTTCTAAAGACTTGTATGCTTTCACGGCCAATGAGGTGAATGTCGATTATTTACAATCTGAGGCTTTTAAGAAAGAGGGAGCGAGTCTTAGAGGTTCAATCATGATTGTTGGTCCGATGCTGGCGCGTTTTAAAAAAGGTTTTATACCCAAACCTGGAGGGGATAAAATCGGTAGACGTAGATTAGATACTCATTTTGAAGGTTTTATTCAATTAGGTGCTAGCTTCAGATACAATGAAAAGGAATTTTTCTATGGAGTTGAAGCAGATGAGTTAAAAGGCTGTTATATGCTTTTAGACGAAGCTTCGGTAACAGGAACGGCTAACATTGTTATGGCTGCTGTTCTAGCTAAGGGTACTACTACGATTTACAATGCTGCCTGTGAGCCTTATTTACAGCAGTTGTGTAATATGCTGGTTAGAATGGGAGCTAAAATTCAGGGGATTGGGTCAAATCTTCTTACCATTGAAGGGGTTGAGTCGCTAAGAGGAACCACCCATCGATTATTACCTGATATGATTGAAATTGGTAGCTGGATTGGTCTTGCGGCTATTACTAAATCAGAAATTCGTCTGAAAAACGTCGTTTGGGAGCAATTAGGTCAGTTGCCACGAGTTTATTCAAAATTGGGTATCACTCTTATAAAGGAGGGTGATGACATGATTATCCCTGTGCACAAAGAAGGTTACGAAATACAGTCGTTTATTGATGGCTCACATATGACCATTTCTGATGCTCCTTGGCCAGGTTTATCTCCGGATGTTCTCTCCGTATTATTAGTGGTTGCAACACAAGCAAGAGGATCAGTTCTGATTCATCAAAAGATGTTTGAGAGTCGTTTATTCTTTGTGGATAAGCTGATTGATATGGGAGCGCAGATTATTCTCTGTGACCCGCATAGAGCTAATGTGATTGGGCTTGATTTTAATTCTTCGTTAAGAGGAGCCAAAATGAGTTCTCCGGATATCAGAGCGGGAATGGCATTGCTTATCGCCGCATTATCAGCTAAGGGAACTTCAGAAATTCAAAATATTGAACAGATCGATCGCGGTTATCAAGATATAGAAGCACGATTACAATCGATAGGTGCAAAAATTAAGCGGGTCTCTTAAATAGCTCTTTCGATAAGCATATTGCGCACTTCATTAAAGAATGGATTGGTAAGGCGACTTTGAGTTTTAAGTGCCTTAGAGTCTTCAAAAAAAGTATCTATTTGTGCTAATTTGATCTGTGCGGAGAGCGCTAGGTTACCGTAATCGTAAAAAGCCATACTCCATTTGTTGAACAAGCGCTCGGTCTTCTCCTCTGTCTGAATAATCTCAATATTCTTATGGCGTATGTCAGATTCAATCAGTGAAAATAGGCGGTGCACCTTATCCTTTTCGCCTTCTAGCAATTGCAAGAAGCGACGATTATGGAATAAAAGGCATCCCGTAATGTCGTGCTCGGCATTGAAGTCCCTAGCAGCACTGAGCATCTGATATACTTCTGCATTGCTAAAACTCTCCTCAGCTACCGAGCGGTAGATTAGAGAAAACATAGGTTAGGTTCTATGTTAAAGGTAGTTTAAATAATTGATTATCAATTATTTTTCGGCATAAATTGTGGTTTGATCAGGATAAGTTGCAAACCGTGTTGACGCTGATCCATGAGTCATTTCTGCCTTTGGCCATGGCCATCCTCCGAATTCGGTAATGCGGTACTTGGCAATAACTGATTCAATTTCATGACTTTCATTCATTACGAAGGGCCCGTATTTTGCAACCGGTTCATCGATGGGTTTACCTTGCATTAAAATGAGGTAGGCCTCTTTTTTGGAGGTATTAGTCAGAGTCACCCGATCGGACGCCTCTATTTGTAAGCCTTCATTACTCATTAAGCTTCCCTGATCATAGGTAAGTTCTTCGCCATCGTATAGATAGAGGTTTCGAGAGATTCCTGGGTTTACTTTTTCAATTGAAAGTATTGCACCTGGGTCTAAGATGAATTGTGCAACTACCAAATGGTTTTCAGGATGCACCGCCCATGAATTTGGCGGACATTTAAGCTGATTAAACCCACCGTGTGATCCGTAGATTAAACGGGTAAAAACACCTTCTTCTTTCCATTTAGGGACTTCGTGATCCCAGATCATATCAAAATGTGGGTCTACATATTTAATAGCTTTAGGCAGATTTATCCAAATTTGAAAAAGCTCTAGTTTATTTGAATTCTCGGTATCAAGTAATGGAAACATTTCACTGTGTTGAACCCCGCGACCTGCTGTCATCCACTGAACATCACCTTTACCAAAACGTGCTTTTGCACCGAGTGAATCACTATGATCGATATATCCTTCAGTAACTAGTGTGATGGTCTCGAAACCGCAATGTGGGTGATAGGGAAATCCGGGTACTGATTTCCCGTGATACATTCGAAAACCGTTCTTAATGGTAAAATCACTTCCTAGCGCTCGATCACTGACCAATGCTTTATCGATTCCTTGTTCAGAGTTGCCAGGAGGATAATGATCGTTGTGATGTGCACAAAATAAGAAGGGGTCTTCTGTAGGCCAAGGAAAGCCCATACCAAACTTTTTCATAGCTATCGATTTTTTACAAAGTTAGGGGCTTTGTAGGTGGAATTCCTTAATCTGTATTAATAAAAAAGCCTCCAAAGGGAGGCTTTTATTGGTTACTGGTTAATAGGCGGCGGACCATCAGGTACAATGGCTTCGTAAACGGTATTACCTTTTCTTTCCTTGTACTCAGACTTCACTTGTTCTACCCATTTAGGATTTTCAAAAAGGTCAACCATAGTCATTCCCATGGCTTTTGCCGCGTAAGTCATTCCTTTATGGCCGATACTCATACCTCCACAAGCAACAACAGCCCAAGAGTGCCAAGGTGTTCCTTTTGGAGCAGTGGTAACACCAAGGTTAATGTTTGCAACGTTCCAGCTAACATCGCCAACATCGGTAGAGCCTCCTCCTGGATGCTCTGCTGTAGGAAGTAATGGATTGATTGAGGAATCCATTCCTACCTGCTCTTTTCCGGTTTCTTGTTGAATGCGTTTACCAAATGCAATTTCTTCTTCGGTATACTCAATGGGTCCAAGGAGTTCTAAATTCGACTGCATAATTTCACCGCCACGGCGATTAACGAGAACTTCATAAATACCCGAGATCAGAGAGATTTTATAGTCTACATCAGCCATAATTGCCGCACCTTCAGCCATTTCTTTGATTCGCTCGTACACAGGCATCATACCTTCTCTCTTGGTATCTCTAACTCGTACCCATAGTTTGGAGTAATCAGGAACCACGTTCACTACCTGGCCTCCATCTTGGATGTGATAATGGATTCTTACGGTAGGTTTTACATGTTCACGGTAGTAGTTGATACCTGTTGTATAGATTTCTAGGGCATCAGATGCTGAACGACCGTTCCATGGGTCCGCAGAGGCATGGGCGGTTTGTCCGAAAAATTCTACTTTAAAATCTACTAAGGCTAATGAACTTTGAACATCCGCTTCGGTTTGAGCAGCTGGGTGCCAACTTAGATTTACATCGACATCGTCCCACAGGCCTTCACGAACCATCCAGATTTTACCAAAGAATTTTTCTTCAGAAGGGGTACCCAAAAACTTCACAGTTCCTTTTATTTTACCTGTTTCAATAAGTTCTTTCACTGCCAAAGCGGCACCTAAACTACCAGCACCAAATAAATTGTGGCCACAACCATGACCCGCAGCTCCTTCGTTTAAGGCCTCTTTTACCGGACTAGCTTTTTGCGAAATTCCTGGTAGGGCGTCGAATTCACCTAATACAGAGATTACCGGTGAACCGCTGCCATAGGTAGCTACAAATGCGGTTGGAATACCAGCTACTCCGCGCTCTACATTGAATCCCTGAGACTCAGCATAGTCTGCTAAAATTCGAGCCGATTGATGTTCTTCAAACGCAGTTTCTGCAAGCGCCCATATCGAATCACTGATCGCGATGAGTTCTCTTTCATGTTTTTCTACTGAAGCAATGATTGCTTTTTTGTGTTTGCTTAATCGCTGAGCATTCGCTGCAAAGAAACTAGCGAACATCAGAGCGAATAGAAATGATTTTTTCATATCTCTTTAAAGGTTTGCTAGTGAAGATACGAAAAGGAATCTTACGAATTGAGTGCTTGTTTATAGGTAGAAAGACAACGTTCTCGAGCAAACTTGTGATCTACCATGGGTTGATAGCGTATCGATTCGAACTCTGGAACCCATTTTCTAATGTATCTCAAATTTGCATCGAATTTTTTGACTTGAGTAATCGGATTAAAAATTCGAAAGTAAGGAGCTGCATCCACCCCAGAGCCTGCAGCCCATTGCCAGTTACCCACGTTACTGGCTAATTCAAAGTCGAACAATTTTTCTGCGAAATAGGCTTCTCCGAGTCTCCAATCAATTAATAAGTGTTTACATAAAAAACTCGCCACCAGCATTCGAACTCGGTTATGCATGTAACCAGTAGCATTAAGCTCTCTCATGCCTGCGTCTACCAGCGGATATCCTGTTTTGCCTTCTTTCCATCGTTCAAAATCTTCAGGTGCATTTCTCCATTCTATTCGATCATAGGCAGGTTTGAAGGAGTAATTAACTGTTTTTGGGAAGTGCCATAAGATTTGTTGAAAGAATTCCCTCCAAATAAGCTCACTAAGGAAGGTATGATTAGTAGACTGGTAGGCCTTTTTAGCGAGTTGTCGAATTGAAATTGTTCCAAACCGCAAGCTTGTTCCTAGTTGAGAAGTACCTGGTACCGATGGAAAATTACGAGTGTCTTCATAATTATCAATGATCGAATCATTTAATCTAATGATCGGAGCAGGTATGGTACTTGCCGAGAAATCGATATCAGATAACTCGTGAACGATTTCGAGCTTAGTGCTCAGTGCCTTGAACTTATCAAGATAAGGAGCTATATCATACGTTTTGAAATCCTCCTCAGGATTTAATTGACTCATCCATTTTTTCTTGTAAGGAGTAAAGACTACGTATGGTGATCCGTCATCTTTCACCACTTCATCCTGTTCGAAGATGACTCCATCTTTCTTACGAATCAATTGAATACCGTGTTCTTTTAAGAGTTCGGCTATTTCGCCATCTCTTTTTCTAGCATAGGGTTCATAATCTGCACTGGTGTAAACTCTTTGAATCGAGTTTTCCTCAATTAGTTCCTTGAAAACAGAAGTCGGTTTACCAAAGAATATTTGAATTGATTTCTGGTTGGATTCAAGAGATTTATTCAAAGCTTTGAGGCTATCAAAAATGAATTGCACCCGATGGTCATTCTTATGAAGATGTTCTAAAATAGACGGATCAAAAATGAATACAGGGGATACGCTATCACACTCAGTGAGTGCCTCGTGCAATACCTTGTGATCGAACAGTCTTAAATCACGACGAAACCAAAAGATTGCGTTCATGATATTAAATGCTCAATGTTGATTTTCCTCCGTCATTACCGATAACTTGCCCGGTGATCCAAGAACTGTCATCACTGAGAAGAAATAGGGCTAGTTTCGCCAGATCAGTGGCTTTACCTATTTTTTTCAGTGGGTGCTTCTCTTCAATCATTTCACGTTTCTTGTCATTGTTCAGCAAGCGGGCCGCTAATGGGGTATCGGTCAGTGAAGGAGCAATACAATTCACTCTCCATTTTGGGGAACTTTCAGCTGCTAGTGATTTGGTAAAGCCTTCAACGGCCGCCTTCGCAGCAGCAATTGAACTATGAAAGGGCATTCCCAGTTGGGCCGCTACGCTTGAAAAGAAAACCAGCGAAGCACCTTCGCCCAGCTGATTACTTATTGATTTTACACATCTTACCAAACCAAAGAAATTGATTTCCATATCTGATTTGAACTGCTCTTCCTTTAACATTTGTAAGGGTTTAAGAGCAATACTTCCTGGTAGATAGCTAAAACCGTCTAGGGCTCCGAGATTCGTCAATTCAGATGCATCTGAGGTCAACACATCAAAGGTGAGGTGGTTGAAATGAGAATGATCAAGATCTGGAAGATTTCTAGAGGCCATGGTGACCTTGTGACCTTTATGTAATAGCTCCTCGGCGAGGGCTTTTCCGATTCCTGTTGAACCTCCTACAAGAA
>JAYPSS010000006.1:0-2163 GCA_038133115.1 Flavobacteriaceae bacterium
ATCGAACACGGTCCAATTTGGGCCGTGTTTTTTGTTTGAAAAGGTTGCGCTAATCGGTTGCTTTCTCAATCTTTTTGAGCAAAAAAATATAATCCTGAGAAAGCATCAAATTCAGTAACTCTCTCAGCCACAATTTCTTCACAAAGCACTTTTTTTGTTAAAAATTCAACAAAACATTGTGTGACTCACATAAAAGAGTAGTTTTACCCCGTGAAAATGACACAGCACATTATTACTCCTATCCGACGTATTAGTCGCCGCCGCCCGTAAGGGTGTAGTGCTGTTATGGAAATAGGTGAGTCCATTTCCCCCTCTGAATTCTCAATTACCCTTTTACTTTTAAACAACCCAACGATTCTTTAATCATGGATCTATTTATTGCCGATGAATCTTTTCATCGCTTTGCAGAACATATCTGCGACACTATTCAGGACGCTGCACAAAAGCGCGGTACAGGTATTGCCCGTCGTAGCCCTGAGTACATCAAAACTAAGATGACCAACGGTAATGCCGTTATCGCCTTAGACGGAGATACTTTTGCCGGCTTCTGTTATATCGAAGTGTGGGGCGGAAAGAACTTCGTCGCTCACTCTGGCCTTATTATTTCAGAAGAATATCGTGGAAGAGGTTTAGCAAAGGCCATTAAATCGAAGGTTTTAGAGCTTTCGATACAGAAATACCCAGAAGCTAAAATCTTTGGAATTACCACTGGATCTGCTGTAATGAAGATCAATTATCAGTTAGGATATAAACCTGTAACCTTTAATGAGTTAACTGATGATCCTAAATTTTGGGACGGATGTCAAACCTGTCTCAACTACGACATCTTAACTCGAACTAACCGTAAAATGTGCCTTTGTACCGGCATGTTGTATGACAATCATTTAAATCAAAAAATCAAGAACGATGAAAAATAAAGTAGTTATTGCTTATTCAGGAGGACTAGATACCTCTTATTGTGCACACTTAATGGCAAGTGATCAGCAGAATGAGGTTTATGCGGTTACCGTGAATACCGGGGGCTTTTCATCTGCAGAAGTTGCTTCAATTGAAGAAAAGGCCTTAGCATTCGGAGTAAGTCATTATGAGTGTATCGATGCACGCGAGCGACTCTATAACGAAGTGTTGCGTTTCTTGATTTATGGAAATGTACTTAGAAATAATACGTATCCGTTATCGGTGAGTGCCGAACGTGCTACCCAGGCAATGGTACTCATTGAATATGCAAAAAAGGTAGGTGCAAATGCAATCGTTCACGGTTCGACCGGGGCAGGAAACGATCAGGTTCGATTTGATCTAATCTTTAGTGTACTTGCTCCAGAAATTGAAATTATCACTCCGATTAGAGATAACACCTTATCAAGAGAAGAGGAGATTGAATATTTGAAAAGCCATGGTTACGAATTTAGCTTTGAAAAGTCGAAGTACTCAGTAAACAAAGGAATTTGGGGAACGTCTGTAGGAGGAGCAGAAACCTTAACTTCTTCGACCGGGCTTCCGGAGTCGGCCTATCCGTCACAACTTGAAAAGTCAACATCTGAGAAATTAACCCTTGAGTTTAAGGGCGGAGAATTAAGTTCAGTCAATGGACAAAAAGGCGCTCCGACCGAATTAATTACGCTGCTTGAAGAGATTGCTGCGCCATTCGCTATTGGGAGAGATATCCATGTAGGGGATACGATTTTAGGGATTAAAGGGCGCGTTGGTTTTGAGGCTGCCGCACCAATGATCATTCTCAAAGCTCACGAACTTCTAGAAAAACATGTACTTACCAAGTGGCAACAATATCAAAAACAGCAATTGGCTCAGTTTTACGGGATGTTGCTTCACGAAGGTCAATTGCTAGATCCCGTAATGAGAGATACCGAGGCTTATTTAGAGCGTAGCCAAGATCGAGTCACAGGGGCTGTTTATTTAACGTTGCATCCGTATCGATTCACTTTAGAGGGTATTGAGTCCCCTTACGATATGATGCAGTCGAAAGTCGCCACTTATGGTGAGACCAATAAAGCGTGGGATTCTAGAGACGCTAAAGGGTTCATCAAAATTTATAGTAATGCCATTCAAATTTCACACCATGCAAAACCACAAGATTAAGGTTGCTGTCATAGGTGCAACAGGATATACAGGAGCTGAATTAATTAGAGTTCTCGCCTTTCATAG
>JAYPSS010000006.1:2263-20692 GCA_038133115.1 Flavobacteriaceae bacterium
TTGCCTGAACTGAGAAGACAGGAGATTCAAAACGCGAATCATATTGCTAATCCGGGCTGTTTCGCAACTGCAATTACCCTAGGTTTAGCTCCACTTTTTCATCACGATAAAATAGATGAGCAGACTTCGATTCACAGTAACGCTACAACAGGTAGCACTGGAGCAGGGGCTTCTCTTTCAGAGACCTCGCATTTCAGCTATAGACTGAACAATCTTTCGTGGTATAAAGCTTTTACCCATCAACATTTAGCTGAAATTGGGGAGCAACTCACCCAGAAGGCTGAAGGTACTCCAAAGCTGTTTTTTCTTCCTCAGCGAGGAGCCTTTGCTAGAGGAATTTTCGCCACATCGTATTGTGAATTCGAAGGATCGCTAAAAGAGGCCTACGACCTATATGAATCGTTTTACAAGGACGCAGCCTTTACTCAGGTGGTAAAAGCACCGATATCGCTAAAGCAGGTGGTAGGCACAAATAATTGTCAAATCCATCTTCATAAACACAACGATATGCTACTGATTACCTCTGCCATTGACAATTTATTGAAAGGGGCAGCAGGACAAGCGGTACAGAATATGAATCTCATGTTTGGCTTTGACGAATCTGAAGGCCTGTTATTTAAATCTATAGGATACTAATGAAATCGACCATCGCCATTATAGGAGCAGGAAATCTGGGACTAAGTATAGCCTCAGGGTTTCATCAAACAGGACACTCTTTGGTGCTTACAAGAAGAAAAACAGGTTCGCTTTCTAGCTGGACAACCAAAGAAAATGTTGAGGTGACTAGCGATAACATTCAGGCGGTTACTAAGGCCGATGTAGTTATCATTGCGGTTCAACCCAGTCAATGTGATCGTATTTTAAGACAGATAAAACAAAGTCTTCAAAAGAATTGTCTGGTTGTATGCACAGCTGCTGGTTATCAAATCGAACAACTTGAGGCGGTTTTAGGGTCTGACATTGCCGTTTATCGAGCTATGCCCAACACGGCTATTTCGGTACAGGCTTCAATGACCTTAATTGCCTCGAACGAGACAGGGGTCTCAAGACTTTCAGAGGTTGAGGAACTATTTGCACATGTTGGAGAGACCTTGGCCATTGAAGAGGCTCAAATGCAGGCTGCCACCGTACTTTGTGCGAGTGGAATCGCTTTTTGGCTGAGACTCATTAGAGCCAACACACAGGGTGGGGTTCAATTGGGATTTGAGTCAGAGGTCGCTTTAAAAATTGCGACACAGACGGCTTATGGAGCGGCTCGATTACTTATCGAATCGGGAAATCATCCTGAGGCAGAGATTGATCGCGTTACCACTCCGAGCGGATGCACGATAACCGGTCTTAATGTCATGGAGCATTCAGGAATGAGCTCAGCATTTATTCAGGGGCTTACGGCCTCTTTTGATAAAATCAACGAAATTAAATCGACGACTTAAGTTATGAGTTTATATCAGGTTTACGCTCAGTATCCGATTGAATTGGTCTCGGCGAAAGGGATGGAACTTACCGATATCAATGGGGTAAAATATACCGATTATTACGGGGGGCATGCGGTGATCTCGATCGGACACAGCCATCCATACTATGTAAAAGCACTCACCGAGCAGCTAGAACAAATCGGATTCTATTCGAATGTCGTTCTCAATCGATTTCAGGAGGAACTCGCTGAGCGATTAAATGCGAAATTAAACGAAGACTACGCTTTGTTTCTGTGTAATAGTGGAGCGGAGGCAAACGAGAATGCACTTAAATTGGCCTCATTCAAGACTGGAAGAAAAAAGGTTCTCGCTTTTAATGGGAGCTTTCACGGAAGAACTTCAGCAGCAGTTGCAGCCACAGACAATCCTTCGATTGTAGCACCGCTTAATGCTGGCCATGAGGTCGATTTTATTCCTTTTGGCGACCACAAGCAACTAGAGCAGTTATTGGCTACAGAACAGTATTGTGCGGTAATTATAGAAACGATTCAAGGGGTTGGAGGACTAGATCAACCAAGCCTAGATTTTGCTTCGGATATTAACGAACAATGTAAAAAAACAGGCACCTTGCTTATTGCAGATGAGGTTCAGTCTGGTTTTGGCAGAAGCGGTAGCTTTTTCTCCTTTCAGCGCTTTGATTTAGAGCCAGACTTCATCAGTGTGGCCAAGGGAATGGGAAATGGGTTCCCTATTGGAGGGGTGCTTATACACGAGAAACATGAGGCTGTTAAAAGTGAATTAGGAACCACGTTTGGCGGAAATTATCTAGCCTGTAGAGCCGCCTTAGCCGTCTTAGACGTTCTTGAAGAGGAAGACTTAATTGCCAACGCGAGAGATTTAGAAGCTCATTTTAGAGCAGAGGTTGATCGACTAGGTATCGAGGCCAAGATCAAAGGCGCAGGACTGATGATCGGTCTAGATTTTGGAAAACCAACGGCCGCACTTCGCAAGGCCTTATTAGAAGAAAGCCATCTATTTGTGGGGTCGTCAAGCAACCCTAATGTGGTTCGAATTCTTCCGCCCCTTAATTGTACCAAGGAGGCATTATCAACCCTCCTCAGTGAGATAAAGCGATTATCATGAAAAAATACACCAGCGTTAGAGATCTAGTGTCTGCGCCAGACGCAGTGAAAGAAGCACTTTCTTTGAAACAAAGCCAGGATATTGCAAAGCCTTACACCAAAGACAAGGTGCTTTGTTTGCTGTTTTTCAATAATAGTTTGAGAACAAGACTGAGCACTGAATTGGCAGGGATCAAGCTAGGGATGAAAGTAATGGTCATGCAAATCGGCGAGAGTGGTTGGGCACTTGAGTTCGAAGATGGGGCAATCATGAATAGTACTAAAGCAGAGCATATCAAGGAGGCTGCCGCAGTTGTATCTCAGTATGCTGATGTTATAGGAATTCGATTGTTTCCAACGCTAACCGATAAGGAGGCAGATATTAATGATCGAGTGATGTCGGCTTTTGTTGCCCACGCTACGGTACCTGTCTTTAGTTTGGAGGGTGCGGTTGAACATCCCCTTCAAGCGCTTGCTGATGCGATTACTATTGCAGAGAATTGTACTTACCGACCCAAAGTGGTTCTTAGTTGGGCGCCACACCCCAGAGCTCTTCCGCACGCAGTAGCCAATTCCTTCGCTCTTATGATGCAGGCTACCGATGTTGATTTTGTAATTACGCACCCGAAGGGATATGAATTAGACCCTGCCGTAGTAGGAGATACTAAGGTTGAATATGATCAAGACAAAGCCTTTGAAGGAGCCGATTTTGTTTACGTTAAAAACTGGTCTCAGTTTGCCGACTATGGGGCGGTTAGTACTGGTCTCGATCATTGGATGATCACTCCTGAGAAGTTGGGTTCTGCTAAGTTTATGCACTGTTTGCCTTTGAGAAGAAACGTGATCGCCACCGACGCTGTTCTAGACTCTGAACAATCGTTGGTGATCGAGCAGGCGAATAATAGAACCTACTCTGCTGCCTACATCATTCAAAAGCTACTTGAATCATGAGTTCTTTATTTATTTTGAAAATCGGAGGAGAGTTATTGCAATCCCCTGAAAAGTGTGATCAAGTACTATCCAATTTTGTCGCTCATCAAGGGCCAAAGATCTTGGTTCATGGTGGCGGACGAGATGCTTCTGGCTTAAGTGAAAAAATGGGGATGAAACCCCATCTTATCGATGGCCGAAGAGTTACTGATGCGGCTCAACTAGATATCGTTACCATGGTGTACGCTGGCAAGGTAAATACTCAATTAGTGGCGCGATTGAATGCCTTAGGTCAAAAGGCTCTGGGCATCAACGGCTCTGACCTTGGCATTATTACTTGTGATAAAAGGCCAGCTACCCCGATTGATTACGGGTTTGTAGGAGATATTAAATTAGTAGATAAATCGGCTATCAATGAGCTCCTTGAATTAGGCATAACACCTGTTTTCTCTGCGATCACTAGCGACGGACAAGGACAATTGCTTAATACCAACGCAGATACGGTAGCAACCGCAGTGGCTTCTGCATTAACCTCAGATCACACGGTAAAATTGGCGTTACTCATGGGAATCCCGGGAATCCTTCGAGATATAGAAGACGCTGAAAGCTTAATTAAAAAATTAGACTATGCTTCGTATGAGGAGCTCAAAGCCTCTGGAGCATTGTCAGGGGGCATTCTGCCGAAACTACACAATGGCTTTCAGGCTATAAACCATGGAGTTTCTGAGGTGATTATTGCCAATGAAGAAACACTCATCAATCATCAAAACACCCTATTATGTCGCTAGAAGAACTGACTAGCTCTGCTATCGAACTTTTAAAATCACTCATTGCTACGCCTTCTTTTTCTGAGGAGGAAGATCAAACGGCTGAACTTATTGACGCTTGGCTCAAGAAGTACGGAGTAATTACCCGAAGAGAGGGGAATAGTGTTATTGCTGTTAATAAACACGAAGACTCTTCAAAACCCTACTTTCTATTAAACTCACACCACGATACTGTGCGTCCGAACAAGGCTTACACTAGAGATCCTTTCACCCCTGAGGTCATAGATGGTAAATTATACGGGCTCGGCAGCAACGACGCAGGAGGACCGCTGGTTTCGTTGATGGCCACTTTTGTTCATTTTTATAACCGTTCAGACCTCCCTTATAACCTAGTGATGGTCGCTTCTGCCGAAGAGGAAACCGCAGGCAAGAATAGTTTGAGAGGCATTCTACCCTTACTGCCTGAATTTGAATTAGCGATTGTAGGAGAGCCCACCTTACTCGACCTAGCTATTGCCGAAAAGGGGCTGTTGGTGTATGACGCGATTGTGAAGGGAACTCCCTCACATGCGGCACATCCGAATGATGATAATCCGATCTACAAATTAGGCGATGTTCTGAAGTGGTTCGAAGAACTTGAGTTTGAGAAGAAGTCTGAAATGCTCGGCAGCGTCAAGACTACCGTTACCCAAGTTTCGGCAGGAAGACAACATAACGTAGTGCCTGCTGAGGTTGCCTTGGTAGTAGACGTTCGTGTTACCGATGCCTATACTAACGAAGAAGTAGACGCCTACTTTAGAACGCACGCTCCTTGTCAAATGACCGCTCGATCGACGCATTTGAGGTCTTCAGGGATTGAATCGAACCACCCGCTAGTATTAGCAGGAAAGTCACTGGGGAGAAAAACGTATGGGTCTCCGACCTTATCCGATCAGGCAGCCCTTCGCTGTAAATCGATGAAAATGGGCCCCGGAGATAGCCTTCGTTCTCATCAGGCCGATGAGTTTATCTACCTTCACGAAATAGAAAAAGCGGTTGTTTTATACACTGATCTACTTGAATCTTTTTTTAAATCTATAAACTAGTCTTGCCATGAAACTTTGGGAAAAGGGAATTTCAACAGAAGCTTCTATCGAAAATTTCACTGTCGGAAACGACCGTCATTATGATCGTTACCTAGCCATCTATGATGTCAAAGCTTCGGCTGCTCACGCTAGAATGTTGCATAAATGTGGATTTTTAGAACTGCTTGAACTCAATCAATTATTAGAAGGCCTTAGCGAACTTGAAGAACAAGTGGCTCTTGCAGATTTTAGTATTCCAGAAAGTTTTGAAGACATACACTCATACATTGAATATTACCTTACTGACAAATACGGTTCGGTAGGAAAAAAGATTCACACCGCTCGATCTAGAAACGATCAAGTGATCACGGCATTACAACTTTACGTCACCGATTCTTTGGAGCAGCTTATAGAAAGCACTGCTGATTTTGCCCGATTATTGCTCGAGTTGTCTGAAAAGCATCGCGACATTCTGATGCCGGGATATACCCATTTACAAGTCGCCATGCCTTCGTCGTTTGGCTTATGGCTTTCGGCTTATGCCGAAACACTATGTGACGACATCGTAGCCCTTAAGGCAGCCGCAGTGGTATCGAATCAGAACCCCCTCGGCTCAGCAGCGGGATATGGCTCAAACTTCGGTATTGATCGTCTTTTAACGACTGAACTTATCGGTTTTGAGGTGGTTAAGGTAAATTCGATTGCTTCTCAAATGCTTCGAGGTCGAATAGAGCGAATAGCCATCAATGCCATTGCTCAATTGGGTGCAACGCTAAGCAAATTAGCCGGAGATATCTGCTTATACATGGGTCAGGATTTTGGTTTTCTTTCTTTTGATGACGAAATCACGACCGGGAGTAGTATCATGCCTCACAAGAAAAACCCGGATGTGTTTGAACTCATTCGCGCCAAGGGGAATGCCTTACAAGGGGTATCGGTACAGATCTCAACCATTCTAGCGAATTTGCCGACAGGCTATCACAGAGATCTTCAACTGACCAAACCCATGTTGATGGACAGTTTTTTAACCATTGAGGAGCTCCTCAGTATTTTTTCTTTTTCACTTTCGAAAATGACCCCATCAAAGGCGTTACTAGAACAAGAGAAGTATACTTATTTATGGAGTGTCGATACGTTAAATAGCATGGTAAGTTCAGGAATGCCGTTTAGAGACGCCTATAAAAAAATGGCAGAAGACATCGCTACGAATAACTATGTGCCGAATAAGGAGGCTGCTCACACGCATTTAGGTTCTATCGGAAACCTAGGTCTTGATCTGATTTCTAAAAAATTAGAAGCAGCGGTTCAAAACGGAAATTATTCGGGTTTATCTAGCGAAAAGTAATCACCTTCAAAAAGCGATCTGATATACTGTTTCAACAGCTCTTCGAACTCCTTAATTTTATCTGGAGTAAGGCTCATAGGCTTCTTTCCCTCGATAAGGGGAAGGTAGGTTTGACTCTTTGTACTAAAGACGTATGCAGATACCTCTTCACCGTAGACGGTATTCCATTTTTCACTACGGTACAGGAATAAGGCGTAACACAGCAGCTGGAGCGCCTTTCCTTTTTTGTGATTGGTAAACACCTCACTTATCGTTTCAACCTTTAATTCAGAAGGGGTGACTGAACCGGTTTTGTAGTCTACAATTCTAAGGGTGTTATTGAGGCGATCGACGCGATCAACAAGCCCTCTTATTTTGAAGGGTTTCGGGCTGATCTCTGGCAAGTCTAGCGTTACTTCTAGTTTCTCTTCTAAAAGAATTAATTCAATTTCTCCTTGATTTTTACAAAGCGAGGCGTCAGCTTCTAGGGTTTTAGTCACGTAATCTTTAATCACCTCATAGGTCAGGTACCCTCGTCCTTTTTCTCGGTCATAAACCACCTTTTCTTTGGTGTAGGCATTGGCAGTGAAAGTAGCCACTTTTGGATATAATTGACCAATGGCTTCAGCAGTCAGTATGGGCTTTTCGAGGCTCTTATAAAGTGACTCTAAGGTGTGGTGGATGATATTACCGAAGATGTTTAACGGCATCATCTCAGAGAGCTCATCGTAGGAGCTAATTTGAAGTAAGTATTTCTTATAAAAATCTAAGGGGTCTGCGATAGATCGACTAAGACTACTGGGCGAGAACCCGTAATGTCCAAGAGCTAGGAGACTTTCTTTGAAAGCCGCATCTTTTTTGATTTGGTCCTCTGTGTTTTTTTGAAAGGACTGATTAAAATATACCGATTGGTATATAATTGATTTTCTCAAAATAGAATGTGTCTCTAACTGATAGATTAGTCTGCTTTTTTCTTTGGTTTCGAAGGCGCCTTGTTGACCGTTAAAGGTTAAATAGGCCTTCGACGATTTCTGAAGAAGGCGATAGAAGTAATAGGTATAAATGGCGTCCTTTTCTTTGTAAGTCGGTAGTGCGAACGCCCGTTTCATTTCATGTGGAATGAGCGAGGCATCGTTCTTACCCTTAGGAATGATTCCTTCATTAAGTGATAAGACAATCACTCTGTCAAAGGAGAGGTTTCTGGTCTCGAGAATCCCCATGATTTGAAGCCCACTATTAGGATCTCCCTTATATGAAAAGTTACCGGTTCGTATTTGAGAGAATACCAATTCTTCAAAGCTTTCTAGACTGAGATCGCTGCTGAGATAAGAGGCTTGAAGCTCAATGGCCTTATAAACCGCTTGCTTTAAAAGACTCGCTTCGGCGCAAGCAAGATTATCGATGAATTCGATAAGTAGGCTACTTAACTTTCGGTGGTTATCTTTTAAATCAAAGAAGGGTAGGTGTGAATAGCTGGATAATTCAACCGCACTTTTTCTACTTTCTTCGGCTCTCTTTTCTATTTCTAATAACGGATGGTTCAGCAAGGGAAGCAACAATCGGGTGGGTACGACTCCGGACTTCTGTAGGGCTACTTTTATGAGCGCTAGATATTGACGTACTAGAGAAGCCCCTTGGGTATAAATAATAGCCTCACCCATAGTAATGTTGATCGACCCTTTGCTGGTATCTTCAGGAAGATGAGCGATAACGGCGGGTAAAAGGGATTCGTCTGCAAGCACCACAGCGGTGTTATCGTAAGACTCTAAACCATTCAGGATTTGTGCCATCGCATGGCATTGAGCCAAAACTCCGGGGCATTCTATGACTTCGATGTCGCGCTCCTTACGAAGAAGCTCATTGTTTTTTTTAAATACTGACGGGAGGGGCTGTCTATCGAGAAAACTCCATTCTTTTCGATATTGCCTAATGAAATGACTTGCCTCGTGCTGCTCATTCTGCAATAAATCCCAATCAATATCCCAGAATATAAAACCGGGATCTTCTGATTGAAGTAGGTTAGCCACTACCGTCTGTTCTGCCTTTGAAAATGCATTAAAACCGATAAACACATGAGGTTTGACGGTCTTCTCTAGGTATTGACTTACATTTTCTGCTGCCTTTTGGTAGACAAGCCCTTGATATCCTTGGCGTTCTTCTAATAGCCTTTGCTTGAATATTGGGTAGACTTTTTCAATCAGTTCGATCCGTTTTAGATGATTCTTGATTAAATCTGAACGTTTTTCTTCTGCGAATTGAGCATCCATTTCACCCATTTGTTTGAGGCTGCGAAAGAGCTCTTCAGAATGGATTAGTCCTTGCTCGATTTCATTAAAGTCGCTGAGTAGAGCGCTCCCCATTGCAGAGAACTTGTGAAATGGATCTTTGTAACCCACAACTTCTTTATAAACACTGAAGAGGGTTAATAATTGATGCGAAGGGTCAGCATATCTGAGACCTGCAATTTTTGAAAACAACTGGTCAATAGTAATCGTTTCAGGGGCGAAACCTGAAGATTTATTGAATTGGCCAATCGCCCTGTATAGCGCTTGAGCACTTCGAATATTGGGGAGAACAAAAAGATAGTGATCTAAAGATCGTTCTTCTTGAAGCTTGGTAATGATTAGATCTATGAAGCCTTTTTGACTAGTCATTCGGTCTTCTTATGCGTATCTCTACCCGTCGGTGCGGATGTGGTTCTACTCCAATTAACGAAGGATCTTCAGGCAGCTCTCCCTTTCCTTCGTAGGTCAATCTTGAGGGGTGAATACCTCGAGAGATTAAGTAATCATGTAAGCGCTTAGCTCGATTTTTTGATAGCTCTAGGTTCACGTCGTCTGGACCAATCGAATCTGTAAACCCTACTAGGTCGTAGCTCTCGATCGGATGATCAAACATGTATTGCACAATCTTTCTCAATACCTCATTCGATTCGGTGATAAATACAAAGCCACCTTTTGCAAAACCCAAAGTTTTAGCTAGTTCATTAATATCTACTTTCTCCGGAATTTTTGGTTCTGGGCATCCTTTGTTGGCTACCGTTCCGGCAATGTCTGGACACTGATCTTCATCATCGGCGATGGTGTCATTATCTCTGTCAGCTATTGGACATCCTTTATTTCTAAGTGGCCCGTACTGGTCTGGGCATGCGTCTTCTGAGTCTTTGATCCCGTCATGATCACTATCAGGGCATCCTCCTAACTCTGGTTTTCCGAAAACTTCGGGGCAACTATCGATAGGGTCTGAAATACCATCTTCATCCGTATCTGGACATCCGTTAAGTGCTTCGGGACCTGGTAGGTCAACACATTTGTCAAAACGATCTTCGGCGCCATCTTTATCCGTGTCGGGGCACCCCATGAATTTTTTAAGCCCAGGAGTATCTGGGCACTGATCGTAGGCGTCCCACACTCCATCCTTGTCTCTGTCACCCCCCTTTAAGGCAAAGGAAACTCCTAAGCTGTGAGAGAAGTAATCGAAAAAGTTTTGACTTAAGGCAGTGTGATAGTCGGTGGCGATTCTTAACGAAGTATTGGCACCTAATTTGACGCGCAATCCCGCTCCAATTAACGCTTGTGAAGAGGAGTCGTCTTCTAACGAGGCGAACCCTAAACCAATCGTTGAATGCAAACGAATCATAGCGTATTGAACAAGGGCACTTTCTAATCGGCCTTCCAACGAACCAAATCGTACTGCAGAGATTTCTTGATCGCCGTATTGATTTAATTTTGAAGAACTGATTCTAAGGCCGAGGGTGTGCTGTTCTTTTGAGAGATCACCTATTCGATATCCGATTTGAATGTAGGCCGGAACGGAGCCGCTTAAATTGGCCTGTGAAAGGTTATAAAGCCCATCGAGAAATCCTCCGCTTCGAAGCGACCCGGCTTCTGATCCGTCTTCGGTTAAAGCGGGTCTGAAAGAAGAGAACTGCCCTGCACGACCGGCCGCATAACTATTTAAGCCAAGACCACCAAAGCCTAGTTCCCACCTTCGTTGATTAATCTCTTGAGCGTGCAAATCTAAATGTACTACCCAGCCCAAAAGAATGAATAACCAAATACCAGCTCGAATACGCATTAAATGACCTTTAGTTCTTTACCTACCTTGACAAATGCAGCGATCGCTTGGTCTAGGTGCTCTTTGGTGTGAGCAGCCGAGAGTTGTACGCGAATTCTGGCCTTACCTTTAGGAACTACAGGAAAGAAAAACCCGATCACATAAATTCCTTCTTCGAGCAGTTTGGCCGCCATTTCTTGTGCTTTGACCGCATCGTAAAGCATAATGGGCACGATGGCAGATTCTCCATCGATAAAATCAAATCCAGCCTCTCGAATTCCCTTTTTGAAATAAGCAGTGTTGTCGGCTAATTGATCTCTTAGCGAAGTATCTTTTCGAAGTAATTCAAATACCTTAATTGAGGCACCTACAATTGCAGGGGCAAGAGAGTTTGAGAATAAATAGGGTCTAGAGCGTTGACGAAGAATTTCGATGACCTCTTTTTTACCTGTGGTGTATCCGCCCATGGCTCCACCCAGTGCCTTACCTAAGGTTCCTGTAATAATGTCTACTCGACCCAAGACGTTTTTGGCTTCAGGAGTTCCCAGTCCTGAGTGACCGATAAAACCGGCAGAGTGGCATTCGTCTATCGCGACTAGAGCCCCGTATTTTTCTGCAAGATCACAGAGCTTGTCAAGCGGAGCAACCAAACCATCCATAGAGAAAACCCCGTCGGTCATAATGAGAAGATTTCGAGCTCCAGCCTCGGTAGCTTCTTTCAATTTTGCTTCGAGATCTTCCATATTAGTATTCGCGTCTCGATAGCGCATGGCTTTACAAAGTCGAATACCATCGATAATAGAGGCGTGATTAAGGCTATCAGAAATGATGGCATCTTCGGGTCCTAATAGCGGCTCGAATAATCCTCCATTAGCATCAAAAGCAGCTGCGTAAAGAATGGTGTCTTCGGTGTGGTAGAATTTAGCAATCTCTGACTCGAGTTGTTTGTGAATATCTTGGGTACCGCAAATAAAACGAACGGAGGACATCCCAAATCCGTGAGAATCTAAAGTGTCTTTGGCAGCCTGAATTACCTCTGGATGCGCAGATAATCCTAGGTAATTGTTGGCACAAAAATTAAGCACCTTGTCTCCGTTTTCTAAAGTGATTTCGGCTCCTTGAGGGGAGGCGATAATGCGCTCAGATTTAAATAACCCTTCTGCTTTTAGTTCTTCAAGGGTAGTGGTGAGTTGATGTTTAAACGATTCGGGATACATAGCAATGAAATAGTTTAATCAGAATTGAATAATTTCTAGGTCTTCAGCCGAACTTCTAAGATAGACAATGATTTTCTTGAATGAATAATTCTCGCCCGCATTAATGATCTCAGAAATCAGGGATTCATACTGGTCGAGCTGCTTTCGGTGTTCGTCCTTTTTCTGCCCAGTCTTGTAGTCGATAATGGTGCAGCTATTTTCTTCAAATACTACGCGATCTGGGATAGATACGTTGCCCTCTTTATCTATTAAAACACCTTCGTTTTTTGCATTTAAACCCGGCTGATAATAAGTTGATAACTGCTCGTGATTAAGAATGTTTTTGGCATTATTGAAGCACCATTCCCAAAGGTCATCGGGGACCTTCCAAGAGGGTGTTGAGTTCGAATTAATGAGATCCTCTTCGGTATGCACTTCTTCCATGAAGCTGTGAAATGCATTGCCCAATCGCTGCTCTTCACTCTCTGAAATCTGGGACACCACCTTAACAAGCCCTTCTCGAACTAGGTTGAAGGGTTGAAAATTTAAGGCCATTGACTTATCAATGCCCTGGTCAGTATTGTTTTTTTCTTCTAGCTCGCCAGTGATGAAATAAGACATTCCTCGTTCAAATTTGGGATAGTGTCGCTCAAGGCTATCCGCAAAAAGATTAGAAAACTTCATTGCATCTGATGAATCGTCTGGCTCGGTATAAATAAACAGTCCTTTTTCAGCCCTTGTAAGAGCTACGTAAAGCATGTTGATTTCGTCGAGTAGCGACTCTGCTTCTTCTAGCTGATAAGCCTGATCAGCGTCTTCTCTGATTGGAGTTAACACCTTTTTTAGTGGTAAAAGCATCTTCTCCCGGCCTGTTACATCTGAAACGTCTAGCCAAGCTTGTGGTTGATTGAGTTTACCTCGGCGTTGCCAAGCAAAAGGAAAGAACACCACCTCAAATTCAAGTCCTTTAGATTTATGAATAGTGACGATTTGTACCGCATTTAAGTGTTCGGGTAACTGGAGCGATTTGTCGCTTATTTTATCCCAATATTCGAGGGTTCCAGAAAGTGTAGTAATCGATTTTAGCTGTAGGGCATAGACTTCTTCTAAAAAAGCGCCAACATAGGCTGTATCTTCCTTGGTCATGGATAGCGCAGTGGCAAGGGTCGAACAAAACGCGTGCGCTGTGGCTGTTTTCAGTTCTTCAATTTTAATCCCATGAGCGCGCAAATAGTTTTCAAAGCCTTTCGATTGATTAAAGCCTTGCAAAGCTTCTTTTAGCGCTTGGTGTTTATCGGTGGTTTCTTTTTCGATGAATCGCGCTAAATCACAGGCCGCATCACCATTTTTTGTGTCGACAAAATAACGCATCGCCGCTACAAGAGCTTGCACGGCAGAATTTGCGCCTAATTTTAAAACATCCGCTGACACAAATGGGATGGGAGGTTCCTGAGCGCTTAAATACTCAATCACCTTTGCACCCTCCTTATGAGTAGATACGAGAATCGCAAAGTCTTTATATTGATAGCCTCTAGCAAGGCAGTGTTGAATATCATCAGATAGGCCCTCGAGGTTAACTAATGATTTTGAATCCCCCTTTTCATTGAATCGAATAGAAACGAGCCCTTTTCCCGTTTTATTTTCTGGTGTTTCTTGGGCGGATGTGTCTCGATAAAGCGTCTGATGTTCGTTCAATAGCAATCGTTCTGAAAGTGCTGTAAACAGATGATTGTTGAACTGTATAATCGCTCCTGAACTGCGAAAGTTGGTCGACAAGTTGATTACTTCAGCCGGTACGCTGAAAGGGTTATTTCTTGATTGTGCAATATCCAAGAATTGACTCACAGCGCCTCCTCGCCATCGATAAATGGCTTGTTTGGCGTCTCCAACTATAAAAACCAATCCTCGATCTTCTTGGTAGGCATTTTCTGCAGCCAACGACAACAAAGGTTGAAGATTGCTCCACTGTAAGCGTGAGGTGTCGTGAAATTCATCGATAAAAAACGACTCATAGCGTTCCCCAAGACGTTCATAGATGTAGGGAGCAGGCTGATCGGCTATGGCATTGCTAATCAATCGATTAAATTCGGCTATTGGAAGTAGCTTTCTCTCATTTAATACCGATTGGTATAATTCTGATATTTCTTTCAAAAGCGCATAAGGGCCTACTTGTGCATCGATAAGTTGTAGACGCTTCAGTTCAAAGAGTTTATTCTGAAGATTTGGATACTCTATTTCTAGTGTCTGTAGAACCTGAGCGTCAAAGGTTTCATTCTTTAAGGTAGCCGAACCATTATTCAGTGCCTTAGTATTGGTATCATTGTAGAGTTTGGTTGCCTCTAGCGAACCTTCGATCATAGTTTTCAGATGATCGATAATGGTTTTTTTGTAAGGCTCCCCTTCCTGATCATTCAGAATGAGCTCAAATAATTCTTGGGCCTTTTCTTGAACGGCTTTTTTATGAGCCTCGATTTTTGATGACAACTCCTTTCTCAAAGGTTGAATTTCAGACTGATTGATAGGGTTTTTTTCAAAAATCGCCGTATTGCCTTCTTTAAGGAGAACGTCTTTACTAACGTTTAGAAGGGTATAACCAATATCCCAGCTTTTACCTTCTGCAATTTTTTCACGAATGAGTTGAAGTAGAATCTCTTCAATAGCAGAAGCCTTCTCTACCCCTTCGATAAGTAATTCTATAGCTTCCTTTAAATTTTCTTCTGGGTCTAAGGTTACCTCAAACCCTGGGTTTAAATCAAGATCTAGCGCGAAACTTCGAATGATTCGGTGGGTGAATGTGTCAATGGTGGTCAACTCAAAATTCGAATAGTTATGTAGTATCTCACCGAGGATAGATTGAGACTTTTTTCTAATAAGGGATTCGCTTTGATTGAGTTCTTCGCTTAGGTCTTTAAGAAGCTGCTCTTTGGTGCTATCCTTTTTCAGTGAAGGATCAGAAAAATACCAAAGACTCTGCAAGATTCGATCCTTCATCTCAGCCACTGCTTTATTCGTGAAGGTGATGGCCAATAACTTACGAAAGGGTCGTTGATCCCTAGACTCAAATAACTTTTTGAGGTAGGTTTTTGACAGCGTGTAGGTCTTACCTGAACCTGCAGCAGCGTTGTAAAAAAGGAATGAAGACTGAGCTAACATGGGCTATATGCAAATTAAACAACTTCGGCGTATATTCGTAGTGGTATTAATTTAAAATGAGATTGCTATGGCTTTTGAACTACCAGAATTACCTTACGCTCACGATGCACTTGAACCGCACATTGACACAAAGACAATGCAAATTCACCATGGAAAGCACCATGCTGGATATACCGCTAAGTTAAACGCAGCAGTTGCTGGAACTGATTTAGAGGGTAAGTCTATTGTAGAAATTTTACGTGGTTTAGACATGAGCAATGGAGGTCTTCGCAACAACGGAGGCGGATATTTTAACCACAACCTTTTTTGGGAAGTAATGTCGCCTAACGGTGGGGGTACACCAGAGGGAGAATTAGCTTCGGCAATCAACGATGCCTTCGGATCGTTTGAGGCTTTCAAAGATGCTTTTTCAGCTGCTGCAGCCACTCAATTCGGATCTGGATGGGCTTGGTTATGTGTAAACAAGGAGGGAAAACTAGAGGTTTGCTCAACTCCTAATCAAGATAATCCATTGATGCCAGGGGTGAATTGTGAAGGAACTCCTATCCTTGGCTTAGATGTTTGGGAGCACGCCTACTACCTCAATTATCAAAACAGACGCCCTGATTATATCGAAGCGTTCTTCAATATAATTAATTGGGAGAAGGTAGCTTCTTTGTATTGGAGTGCTGCTGTTGACAAGAAAGCTTAATTATTGCGTCAATTTCTAGAACTAAAAACGCCCTCCTTGGAGGGCGTTTTTGATTAATAGGCTCTTTCGCGTTTTCCTTCGTAGAAATTGATGAAGGCGCGGTTCACTACTTTGTTTCCGCCGGGTGTTGGGTAATTTCCGGTAAAATACCAATCCCCTTTGTTTTTAGGACAGGCTTTGTGAAGCTCTTCGATTTTTTGAAAGATAATTTCAACAGGAGCCCCCATACCTTCAGGAATGAGTAGTTCAGCGATTTTCTTTGAAACTTCTTCGTCTGTAAAAGGCTCGTAAAGCCTTTGTACATGATTTACGATATCCTTCTTATCTAGCTTTGCACTTGACAGGCAGTCTTTGTAGATGTCATCGATCATCGATTCTGTACCTCGGTCTTTATGAAGTGCAACTGCCGCTCTAAAGGCAATAAAATCTTCTAATCGAGCCATATCGATACCGTAGCAGTCAGGGTAACGAATTTGTGGGGCTGAAGAAACGACGACAATCTTTTTAGGATGCAGGCGGTCAAGCATTCGAAGAATCGACTTCTTAAGGGTGGTGCCTCGCACGATACTGTCATCGATGATGACTAGGTGATCAGTTTCTTTTACCGAACCGTAAGAGATATCGTATACGTGAGCCACTAAGTCGTCACGACTACTATCCTGTGTAATGAAAGTTCTGAGCTTTGCATCTTTGATAGCAACCTTTTCTATTCTAGGTCTCACATTGAGAATTTCATTCAATTCTTCCTCACTCATTCGTGTCTTTCTCGACAAGATCTGTTCCTGTTTCAATCGATTCATATGAGTTTGAGCCTCTCCAATAAGTCCCATAAACGAAATCTCAGCCGTATTTGGGATGTAAGAAAATACAGAATTCTGGATATCTCCATCGATTGCTTTTAGCACCTCAGGAAAAACGTAACGACCTAAGGCCTTTCGTTCTTGGTAGATTTCCTTATCGCTTCCTCTTGAGAAGTAGATTCGTTCAAAAGAACAAGCTTTCTTTTCTAGGGGTTCAAGAATTTGGGAGGTGAAATGCGCCCCCGATTTTTTTATGATCAATGCTTCTCCTGGCTCAATCTCTGTGATCGATTCGAAAGGAACATTAAATACGGTTTGTATGGCCGGACGCTCTGAGGCTACCACCACGATTTCGTCATCTGCGTATTTATAAGCCGGACGTATCCCCGCTGGGTCTCGTAGAACAAAGGCGTCTCCGTGACCGATAAGACCTGCCATTGCGTATCCTCCGTCCCAATTTTTTGCCGATTTTCTCAAAATTCTGGAAACGTCTAACCTTTGTGCGATGATCTCAGAAGCCGCTTGCTTGTCATAGCCTTCTTTTTTCACTTCCTTGTAGTGTTTTGCTACGGCGTCATCTAAGAAATGACCAATACGTTCCATAACCGTAACCGTATCTGCCATGGCCTTCGGATGCTGCCCAATTTGAACTAATTCTTCAAAGAGTTCTTGCACATTGGTCATGTTGAAGTTTCCTGCAACGATTAAATTGCGGTGCATCCAGTTGTTCTGTCTTAGAAATGGATGGACGCTTTCAATACTATTTTTGCCAAAGGTCCCGTAACGAACATGGCCTAACATTAATTCTCCGAGGTAGGGAACATTCTTCTTTAGATAGTCTAAGTCTTTGGCCTGTTTTCCTCCTTTTTCTACCTCACTCGCTATGCGACCATTGATCTGGTCAAAAATATCTTGTATCGGTTGTTTCTCTGCTGATCGAACACGTGCGATGTAGCGTTCCCCAGGATTCATATCAAACTTGATTGCAGCAAGACCAGCACCATCTTGTCCTCGATTGTGCTGCTTCTCCATCATCAAATACATTTTGCTTATCCCATAGAAAGGGGTGCCGTATTTTTCTTGATAATAGCTCAGCGGTTTAAGTAGTCTTACAAGGGCAATTCCGCATTCGTGTTTGATAGCGTCACTCATAATGAGGGTTAGTCAAGTTCTACAGTAAAGTGAGTTAGGTCTTTAAAGCTTTGAAGACGTTTCTTCGCTTCTTCGCTGGTTAAGGTCTCCATACGCTCAGTTCCTAGTTTTTCAACGCAGAATGAAGCAAGGTTTGCACCATGAATCAACGCATTTTTTAATTGGTCAAAAGAGATGTGTCTTGAAGCGGCGATATAACCGGCTAATCCGCCAGCGAAGGTATCGCCTGCTCCAGTTGGATCAAATACTTCTTCAAGAGGAAGCGCAGGAGCAAAGAACACCTGATCTTTCTGAAATAAAAGCGCTCCGTGTTCCCCCTTTTTGATGATTACGTATTTAGGTCCCTTCGCTAGAATGGCTTCTGCAGCCTTTACTAGTGAGTATTCTCCTGATAATTGACGCGCCTCCTCGTCGTTAATGGCTAAAACATCGATTCGCCCTAAAACGGTCTCAAGTTGTCCCGGAGTATTCTCGATCCAATAATTCATGGTATCTAAAATCACTAGATTGGGCCGTTTCTTCATTTGATCAAGCACACTGATCTGAATAGCGGGGTGCAGGTTTCCTAAAAGGAGAATTTCTGCCTCTTGAAAATTCGCGGGTACCACTGGAGAAAAATCAGCAAGGGTATTTAAATCAGTGACTAAGGTATCACGAGTATTCATGTCGTTGTGATAGCGTCCTGACCAGAAGAACGTTTTACCACCTTTTACAATCTCTACTCCTGAAAGATCTACTTGACGATCGGTCATTAAATCGA